>CAZRZZ010000104.1:0-337 GCA_964604755.1 uncultured Methanosarcinales archaeon
GATAGCAAGGGCGTCATCTATGAGGGGCGCAAGGAGCACATGAATGTATATAAGAAAGAGTTTGCGGCCAGGACGAGCGAGCGCACCCTTGCGGATGCCATGCATATGGCAGATGTCTTTATTGGTGTCAGCACAAAGGGCATTCTTGCAAAAGAGATGGCACGCAGCATGGCAACAGATGCGATCATCTTCGCGATGGCAAACCCGGATCCAGAAATCATGCCAGGCGATGCAAGAGAAGCAGGTGCGCGCATCATCGCGACAGGCCGGTCTGATTTTCCCAACCAGATCAACAATGTTCTTGCATTTCCCGGCGTCTTCCGCGGCGCGCTCGATG
>CAZRZZ010000104.1:347-4305 GCA_964604755.1 uncultured Methanosarcinales archaeon
GATGTACGGGCTTCGCGCATAACCGAGGAGATGAAACTTGCCGCGGCCGGAGCGCTTGCTGAATGCGTAAGGAAGCCCACGGAGGAGAAGATCATCCCCGGGCCGTTCGATGAGGGCGTCGCAGAGAAAGTGGCCGCGGCGGTCAGGCACGCGGTGAAGAATTGAATCAGGTTATGGAACTTTGACGTAGATCTTTCTTGTCGGGCTGTACGCGGGATTCGTCACATCGACGTCATGCTCATCCGATTCAAAGACGACGTTGACATCAAACGCATACGTGCCGCTTGGCGCATTTTCTGGCACTTCGATGCCGATGCCCATGCTGTCTGACTCTTTTGCGGCAAGCGTCAGTTCGCGCTCGAGAGGAAGGATGCCCATCTCAACGTCGACATCTTCTACTTCCTGCCCGGGGTTTACATATGTTCCTTGGGTGACAGTGATGATAAATATTTTTTCTTCATTGAACACATTTTGTATCGTCAGCCCGAACACACCAAACGCGCCGCGCTCGATCGTTCGCTGCTTTGCCGAGAGGCAGACTTTCTCATTGCCTGAACAGACAAGCGAGCCGATCTGCTTGTCCAGATCCTCAAACGTTTTGTCTGCAAGGCCTTCTGAACCAGAAAAGATCTGCTTTGCTAAAATGATGCCAATCCCGAAGACGACGATCGTGATGATGAACGTGACTAAGAAATTGACGCTAAGCTCGATACTCGCTTTTTTGAATCTCATCATTGTCAACTCAAGAAGTGAAAAAATTATTTGATGATCTCGTACTCGCGCACGATGAGCACCATGAACAGGATGAGGACGACGACGCCGACGATGAACGCCGAGAGCGCGTTCATGGCATCCTCGAATCCGGAGCTGATAAAGATCCAGACACCATACGCCATGATGCCGAATCCAAGCCACAAGAACTTGTCAAGGACAAGCTTCATGATCTCGAACTCTTCTCGCTTGGATAATCTCTTCTTTTTGCCGTTTTTTGCCATGATTATTCACCTCAGGATGTCAAGGTCAGGAAGAATTGTGTCGTGCGCAGCGGATCCGGATCTGACGCATCCGAAATGACGCCAAGGCTGCAGATGTATGTGCCGACAAGAGGAGATTCATTCGGGAATGAGACGATGGCCTTGAACCCTGTTCCATCGCTTGGCTCGACCGTTGCTGCAGCGGGCGCTGCGATGACGGGAAGCTGATCATCAGGGACTGTTTCCCCATTGCTTGCGCTGCATCCTGTGATGCGCAGGCGGACATTCTCCTGGGGATCAACTGCAGTATTATAGAATCCGACTTCGATTTCTTTCTCACCCGTACGTTTCATCGTGATTTTATCATCGATCGTCACTGGATTGCTTGAGTCCGCAGGATTCTTCAAGCTTGTCGCTTCAAGCGCGGCTCCGACCTTGCCGGCAGCGCCGCCAAAGACGTTCCGGATGAATCCAAGGCCAAGGCCAAGCATCGTGATGGCAAGGATGAGGACAACAATCGCATTGATAGAAAGATTCAGGTCGCCCTTCCGGCGCATTGGGGTGATGATGGGACTATACACGTGGTTCACCTCTTTTTGAATCAGCTGGACTCATCAGTGGTTTCTTGCTTTATAAACTTTTCGCCGGAGGTCATGCCTGCATCGCACAATAGGGTTAAATAGCTGTATCTTCTCCATCGTACCAGCAGGAGGGACATGGCTGGCAACGAATACGACAAGCCACGCGACTACATCCGCATGGGCGGAACGTGGATGGGGAAGGGATGGGATTTCTCCGCGCTTGCCCTGGATCGGCCTGAACTGACGCTCTCTCCCGAGGAGCGGGATCGCCTCTTTCTTCGCGAGCAGTTTGCGCGTGCTGCTTTTGCGCTGCGTGCGAGTGCCAGCCATGAAGAGGCAAGTGATATCATCGACTATGTGGTGATCAAGGCGTTCTTCGATGCAGGTGGAGATGCTTCGTCGCTCACGACGCTCTCTTGTCTTGATGGCGTCGAGGATCTTGTTGATGGCATGACCCTTTTTCTGAACCACGGTGGCTATTTTGAGGTCATCACGGGCGAGGACATCTCGACGATACGCATAGCCCCCCATGAGTATGATTGGGTGCGCTTTGGTGAGGGCGACTACAAGAACGGCTTTTATGACGAAGGGACCAAAGACATCATCTGGTCAGTCCACCACCAATTCCCCTGCAAAAACATGGACTACTTTGTCTTTCCTGTGCATTGTTTCGATGAGAACAAGATATACAGGATTCTTTGATAACGCAACCTGGGCGGTTTATGGGAGTGCGCCCTTTGCGTGGCAATTCATGTAGACATCGTGGCGGCTGTACTCATTTGTCCCGGGGATCGCCTCAAATATAGGTCGATAGAATGTCTCGCAGGCCGGATTTGCCAGGCACTCCTCTTCGGAGCTGATCTGATCGCACTCACGCAACTCCTCTTGCGCATCCGGCGCCGGATCGTCCTGCGTTGTCGCGCAGCCAGCGAGCATAAGCGCAGCGAGGAGCAAAACCGTCCATTTCATGGCCAGATTCCATGCATGAGGTAGGTTAAGTACTTTACGCCTCACCGCACCTCACCAGCCGAAGACCAAAACGTTTATATATTAGTAATCACTTTTTGGTAGTAAATGGATAGACAAAGACTGCTCCAAATCATGCTCACCCTTGGCATGGGCTGCAGCAATCCTGTGGCTATGCAGCATCCTGAGGGGGCCAAGGACCCTCCAACCGTTGTTCCCGTCCAATTTATTGAGGGAAGTACATTCGAAACGTCTTGCATTATTGCCCCAGAGAATCCATCTCTTCGACCTTATGTGGAGATGCTTCGGGGAAACGACGACCTTACCTCCGCAATCGGCTTTTGCGACCTCCCGCAACTCGTGCGTGGCATGATGTGGGCAAAGCTTGCGGAAGCCGAGGCGACGGGCAATTCTCCGACCGTGTCATTTTCTCATCCGCAGAACGACACAGGAAGCGCGGGCATCAATTACGATGAGCAGGAAGCGTTCGAAATCGTGGCTGCACGGCTTGCTCATGCACTCTGGGTTGACCACCACGAACTTGTGCCCTGGCGCCTTTCCGACTATGGTCAAGCGGAACTTGCAGCTATTCTTGATCCCAACGTGGCGTTTATGGTGTGGGATACCCGCAGATCGTATTATCATGATGCTGCTGTCACCGACCACGACCCGGCAGCGGCATACCACCTTGCGCTCGAAGCGCTCGATGGCCAAGGTAACGATCAGGAATCCGCCATCACTGCCCTTGTCGATTCGACCCGCACATTTCGGCACGGCCTTGTTGGACGGGACGAGGTATCTATTCGTACGCTCGAAGAGATGCACGCCGAGAGGGTTAGTATGTATGGCTGCACGAGCATGGTGTACTACCTTGTCGCTCTTGCCCGGGCAATCAACATCCCGGCACGGCCGCTTCAGGGGTATTACCAAGCTGATAATCATACCTCGGCCATATTCGAGGTGCCAGGGCTTGTCCTCGCACACGGTGATGACATTTATGACGCGCTTCTTCGCAGCACGCCATCCGGCGAGCTGCTCGACAGTCTTGAGTTCTGGCAGGAAAATATCCTTATCTATCCCCCAGAGGACGAGCGTGTCCGCATTCCGACACAACAGCACCATCATGCGAACGCGATGCGCTATCCCTCCGAGTTTCTTACGCATTGGTATTGCTCGCGGGGACGGCCCTACCTGGATACGATATTCAGCGAGTTTGCCGACTCCGAACAGATCGACGAGCTTGAAGAGCGCCTGATTATGATGACTGAGAATTGCAGCCGGTGATCGGGCACACTCGCTTATTCTTCGAAATGCTTTTATAGAAAAGCCATTCCTCCCGCGAGTATGATCGACTATACAAACCCCCATGCTGCTACCGGCGCATACGAACTGCCCGAAAAGCTGTCTCTTATATACATCTGACGCTGCCGACGATCT
>CAZRZZ010000105.1:0-4295 GCA_964604755.1 uncultured Methanosarcinales archaeon
CTGGCTTCCTATACTCAATGACTGGAATCCCGCCCACCCATACCTTCGGCCCCTTCTTGAACTTGTCCGGCAGGAAGATGTCATCGTTCACATACAGGACCGCATCATCACGCATTTCGCGCACGAGCTTTTCCTGCAATCCTTTATGCCATCCCTTATCCGGATTAATGAAGAGGATGTCGTAAGGTGAGAAATCATGGTCGTACACGTCCTTGCACATGATCATCGCCCGGTCCGCATCGATGTCGAGCGCGTCCCGGATGCGTTTTGCATCCGCGCACAACCCTTCGTCGACTTCGATCCCTTCTGCATGGCAGAAGAGGCTTGCGATCAAGACCACACGGCCATCACCAGAGCCGATATCGATGAAGCGGGAATACCTCCAAAGGCCGATGCGCAAAAAGAACTCGAACGCGCGTTCACAGGGCATCGCGCCAAAGATGCCTTTTTTCGTGTTGAAGATGAGCGGCTTCTTGCGCTCTCTCTTCTCCTCCTCAAGGTGGTCATAGGCAGCCTTGATCGCTTCGAAGCGCTTTTTTCGGTCCGCGTCCATGCATGAAGGACAGCAGACGATAATTTATAAAATATTTCCCGACCAATATCAAACTATATAAAATGGGCGTTTGTCCATGCTCGGCATGATTGAGCATCCCCTCAATGTCCTCCTCGACTATGGGAAAAGCCAGCATCTTGACCTTCTTGTCCGCATCCTTCTCTCCATGCTCTGCGGGTTTGTGCTTGGTATCTACCGCAGCCACAAGGCAAGCGGAGTCCGCACGTTCATGCTCGTCACCCTTGGCAGCACCCTCTTCACGCTCGTCTCTATTTATGGGTTTATGGGCCAGAATTTCGGCACGGTGGGGGATACGGCGCGGCTTGCTGCACAGATTGTCTCCGGTGTTGGCTTCATCGGCGCCGGACTCATCTGGAAGTCCGAGGACGGTCTTCGCGGCCTCACGACGGCAGCCGGCGTCTGGGCCGCAGCGGGTATAGGGGTCATGGTCGGCGTCGGATGGCATCTTCTGAGCCTGCTTACGGCACTGCTCATCGTCTTTATCTTCGAGCTCAAACGGTTTACCGAGCGGGTCTTTCCACAATAAGCCCGTTACTATTTCTTCGGTTTCTTCTTCGCCTGCGCGTGCATGTGTTTTGCGGCCTCAAGAATTGTGATGAGGATCACAAACAAGAAAATCGCCGCCGTGATTGTGATGATGTCAAAAGGTATGGTCGTGTACACGATGGTTGTCGCGACATACGCCGTGAGATTCACGGGGATTATAGAACTGATGAAGAACGCGACTTTTCTTGGCAGGAAATGAAAGAAGTCGGCGAAGGCAAGCGAGAACCCTTCGAAGAGAACGACAAGCGCGATGATCGTCTTGAGCGGCAGCGCGAAATTGCCGAGTATAATCGGCTGTTCAGCGTATGGATTCGTGTACACATATCGAAGCAGATCGATGGAGACGAACACGAGGAGTAGCGAGTTGCTAAGCGCGGTGTTCCAGCCAAGCTCTTCCTTCTCGTGCTTGATGAAGTATATTATGAGGATGATAAGCGAGATGACGAGGGGAACAACAATCCAGAACATCTCGGGATGCTCGATCGGCGCTGCGATCATGTCCCCCGTGCGTTCCAAAACCTGTGGCAGGAAGACATCTGTCGCCCATGCGGGACCGGACGTGTTCGTCGCGTTCGTCATCGCAAAAAAGCTCAAGGTTCACCCCCTGTTGTCATATCATTCCTTCCCCTGTCATGCGAGCAAAGTTATATAAACCTTGTTGTCATCGAAAATGCATGGTTGAGCGTGTGCCCATGCACGAGCGGCTGAAAAGCTACCTGATTTTTCTGCTCATCCTCATCATTGCTCTTGTTGCGCTTGCGGGCTTTCTCTTCTTCACGGGCATCAAAGATCTTCAGGACGACGAGCTCTACCTTATTCTTGTTGTAAACCAGGATCATGCGCTCGCCGCGACGGACTACCAGCCAAGGGCACGCATCGCGACTAAGCAGGACCATCGCGGCATCGACGATGTGCGCAATCTTGTCCGCCTCTGGAAAGAGCTTGATCACAAATACGATCGGATCCTGCTTCTCGAACTTGACGGCCTTGCCGGAATCAGCTCATCTGCATTCCGTTTCCAGTCAGATGGTATAACAAAAAATATGACCATCGAAGAGTTCATCGGTCTACTCACCTCCGAGCAGGACTGGCATGTGCGCTCTTCGGCGCTTGGCGCATGGGTTGTAGACTACCACACGAGTGTATGGCGCGGCGATGACAGCTATATACCCCTTCTCGATGCGTATCGTCGCAACACGCTTGTGCACTATCCAACCAACGGCGCGCTCTTCTTTCTCAAAATCCTGCCCCTTGAGCGATGGGTACGGTATAAAAAAGGGGGGTAAAACAGGGATAAAGTGAAAAGATTTAAAAACATAGAGAACAATTGACGGTGCAAAGAAGGCAACTATGAGCAATGCTCAGAGGTGATACCCAATGGCAAAAATGGTAGGGGTTGTGAAAGGAAGCAGTGTTGAAGTCAAGGATTCTGGAAAGTCGTTTCGTCTCGAAGTCGGCGGGAAACACGATTATCGAAAAATGAACGGTCAGTTCGTCGAGTTCATCCTGTTGGAGCCGGAGAAGGGGGGCAGGGAAGGGCAACGTGGTGGCGGCGTCAGTCTTGCTAGGGTTACGAAAGTTATCGGGAGCGCCCCCGGCCAGTCTGCAAGGAAATAGGTATTTTTTATTCCTTTTTGCTCTTTACTCGTTTCTTTACCGTGCGCCGCTCAAGTTCCTGTGCGAGCTTTGTCGCAGCGCGTTCTGCGTCGACAATCTTGCCGGCTTGTTTTGCCGCTGTCTTGAGCGCGATACTTGTCTTCTCTTGAAGTTCTTCGATTTGTTTCTCCTTGGCAGATAATTGCGTTGTGAATGCGCGCTGGATGCGCCGCAGCTCTTCCAAGGCAAGCTCGCGGTTGTGGATATACTCACCAAGCACGTAAAAGGAGAAGATGAGCGCGACGGCGTACACGGCAAGGCGTAGCCAGAAGACGGGACTCAACAGGTTAAACCGGAACAATTGCTCAAGTGTGAGCGCCGTGAGCAGGCCTACGACAGTGAAGTACCAAAGGGCGAACACCTTTTGTCGTGCAGAGACGATCATTGGCATACCCCGTTGCTATACTCCAACCTGGCATCTTTAGCCATTGGAAAACATCCCCCACACCAACGAACGGTTACCATTAGAGAGATAAAAGAAAGGTTTATTAATATATACTTTATCTCTATAGCATATATACCGGATATGGTTTTGGGGAATTGTTATATACCATATCGCGGAAAAAGGGGGTATAGGTATGGAAACAAGAAAATTGATTTCTTTTGGGACGTCTTCTTTTGTGATTTCTGTGCCAAAATCCTGGGTGAAGAAAAATGCGCTCAGGAAGGGGGATCTTCTGCACATCGAGGACAAGAAAGATGAGCTGACGATATACCCATCGCAGGGAGTCAAGCGGGAAGAGCCGAAACGGACGTTGATAGAAGTTGACAACAAAGATCTTGACCTCATCAAGACAGAGATCGTGAGCGCCTACCTGAACAGCTACGATATCATCGACATTGCCGGAAGGACCCTTGAGCAGATGGCGCCGGCCATCAAGAACATCCTGCGCAACCTCACCGGCATGGAGATCATCCAGCAGACAGCGACAAAGATAACCGCAAAAGACCTCATCAACATCAAAGAGATCAGCATCCGGACACTCATACGACGCATGGACAACATCACGCGGTCCATGATTCTTGACAGCATCGACAGCATCGAAAAGGACCACTACGAGAGCATCTTCGAGCGCGACATGGACGTGAACCGCCTCGTCTTCCTCGCGTACCGCGTCATCCGCGGCGCGATGATCAACCCGAAAATGGCAAAATACATGATCATGAGCAACAACGAGCTCATGTTCAGCCGGGAGATCATCAGCGAGATCGAGAAGATCAGCGACCACGCCAAGCGCATCGCACGGCGCCTGCGCGGAGCGACGAAACTCACCAAGGAAGAGAAGACGGCGCTCACCGACATCTACCAGCGCATCATGAGGGACTACCTTGCCGTCATGAAGGCGCACTATAAGCGTGACGCTTCTCTTGCGCTTCGGATCGAGGTGCAAAACAAGGAGGTCATCCTGATGTGCAACGAGTACAAGAGGATCAATGACCCGGTGGACACAAGCCGCATCATCGAGCACTTCAAGGGCATGCGAAACGCCGTCCGCTGCATCGCGCGCGCAACGATTGG
>CAZRZZ010000106.1:0-4226 GCA_964604755.1 uncultured Methanosarcinales archaeon
CTCTATGCTATCTGATGGGTGAATTTTTAGGCTTGAAAATTGCACCTATAGTATGCATTAGATTTCGTGCAATTTTCAATAAGCATCGGGCGTATCTTCGCACGCTCAAGAACTGTCAAGAACCGCAAGTAGGCCATGACGATAACCGGTTCTTGAACATGATCAAAAATTGCATATCATCTATTTGCCAAATTGGCAGTTTTTGACACACCCGTGTATTGTTCCGAACCGATCATGCCAGCCGCTTTAGCGTGTCAGAAATCGCCAATAGTCCATTGATTTTTTGCGATTTCTGAGCATGCTCAAAAACCGCCCATAATATGTCTGATTGCGGTTTTTGACAGGTGGTTCCTGACGGCACGCGTGCGCTGATTATCGTCGGCGGCATATATTTAAACCCATGCTTTCTCCTCCGCACATGACCTTTTCAAGGACGTACGCATTGGACCATCTCGTGCAGAGGTGGACGGCCTTTTGCGAGGATGTCAATGTCGCATGCGACGAGATCCTCTCTTGCCGGCAGGACATCGTGCTTGGCCGTGATCACCATGCAATTATGGGCGCCCTTGGCGAGGCGGCGATGAGCCAGTACGTCTATGATGGGCTTGGCCGGGAACAGATAAACGTCCCCACACTCGGGCAGTCCCCTCGTTTTATGATACGGTACGAGGCTGAGCCCCTTCTTGCGGTGAAGATCTCGGATGCGCACCGTGGCATCGTGCGCGAATATGATAGTATTATCAGTGTTGGGAACACGATCACGATCCTTGAGTGCAAGGTCATTGATATGATCAGCAACATCTTTCGTGCTCCGCGTGGACGTCAAAGAAAGGAGGAGCACTCACCACGCATGCGCAGGAATGAGGCGAAGCTTGCACAGCTTGCGCGGCGGTACGAGACGATCCGGGGCATCCTTGTGGATCTGACGGGCAAGTCCGATATCGCGATGGTCTATTTCATCCCCCAGGACACGTATGCGGATGCCCGCGCGCAGTACGGTTTCTTGCAGCAAGTCGAGCGTGAGCACCATGTCTACGTCGTGCCGTTCGCGTCCGGGTCGTCCCTGTTCCAGCGGGGGGCAAGCCGCATCCAACAGCATGCCAAATACGTCCGCTGGGTGCGCAAGCATGGACAGGTCTATCCAAACCTTTATAAATAAAGAGAAAGCCTTAAATATAAGTCTTCTAATCACCACTCATAAGTAATATATTAAGTATGGAGGCGAGATATATGTTGTTCCTAAACCCCGATACGATCAAGCGCTCCTTTCGCCGCGTGCGCGAGGACATGGACGCGCTGCGAAACAACCTGACCGAATGGCTGGTCTACCTCAATGGCCGCCAGCGGGAGCAGGAAGCGCGCATCCGAAAGCTTGAGGAGCGCATCTTCGAGCTTGAGCAGGAAACGCTTGTGTAACGTGAGAGATTATGAGATTAACTCCGAAATTAGAATTAAAACTCGATACCGGGTACAAATTCAAGAGAGCAGTAGATTGCAATCTTACCGAGTTAGAGAGCGTATTGGATTATTATGCCCCGGCTCATGAAAGAAAAGGATATTGGCCGCATAACCCGGAAGCACCCGATCCCGCAGAATTTTATAGGGCTTGCCATGAAACGTTACGTGCGATAGATCCGAATACAAAGTCGAGTATAACACAGCGTATTAGAAAAGCCCTGGCAGATAAAGAAGAAGGCTCTTCAAAAATACTCGAAATAACAAAAACATTAGCGGGATATTTACTCAAAAATGAACGTGAGGAAAAATAAAATGAAGGGAATACATTTAGCATCGGTAGCTGTCATGGGATTAGTTGCATGTACAGAAGAAGAACCTTCAGGAATAACTCCTATAACTCCTAATTCAGATGTAGCAAATATGATAGATATAAAAGAAAGGCTTAGAGTCTGTACTTCCAGAGGTGAACATTTAGTGAGAGTTCCTGATCAAATTGGAGGAGGCCCAAACTATTTTGCGTGTGCGGAAAATAGCTGGGATTGCGTTCCTGTAACAGTTTATGAAAGAACAGGCAGGGGATACAGCATGGCTTACCTCATAAATGAGAATGGATACGTTATAGTAGATCATGGTAGGCAAACAAATTGGGATAGGCGAAGAAATAATCAGCACAAATGCATTCCCCCACGGCGACGTTAGCACTTCCCGTAAATTTTTGATGAAATAGCCAGGAGACACCAATGAATACGACACATTCAGAGTCAAGCCGCCTGCTCGTCGAGCATGGCTATACGACGGCATCTTTTCATAGAAGGAGCCTTCCTGACTCCCTCGTGGCAGCACGAGCATACATGGGAACCACAGGACATCTTGCATCCCTTCCTGACATGATCTACTGGCAGTTTCCCGTCGCAGAAGATGAGGAGTACACCACCAATTCCCAGGAATACATCCTCCTCACTCCGCAAGGTAACAATGTCGTTGTCATCCTTCATGGGGATGGGCCGCTAAGCAACGCCGTGCGCCTCAAGAGAGCGACGCAGGAAGGAATGCACAGGGGCGCAGGAATCCATATCACCGCCATGGAAGCAGCGGATCTTCTTGAAGGAAAAATCAACGGCGAAGAGGCCTTCCCAGTCTATCTATATAGTGAATGCGATAAAGTGCCGCACGATATCCAGCGCTATGCAATCGCTCTTGATTATGATGCAGCAAGGAATAGTCCAAATGGTCGGACGCACTATTCCCGCCTCTGTGTTGATCCTCTTTTCATTAGCCGCTGCGGCAGTCCCGAGCGCGCTCTGCGGTACATGTATCATATGCGTGACGGGCTGCCATCGGACCTGACAAGGGATCCTGCTTTTTTTGATGAAAGTGGACGGGCCAGTCTTGAGATCTTGTGCACTGGCTTGGCAAAAGGGCGGGCAACACCGATATACCAGGAGCACATCCTGGTTCACCACCCGTATATGCATGCTGATCCAAATGTGCTTCAAGGCCAGATCATCTTTCACGGCGGTTCCGGGCGCGGCCTCTCAAGCGGGAACATGGAATTGCACGACGCGCGGTATCTGTGCGTCTGCAAGCAGCCGGAGGACAAAGAAGCAAGCGACCCCGACGATCCCGATGAGTGGAAACCCGGTATAGGAGATGGCTTTGAGCATCTTCTGCGCTTGGATAGGAGGAAACCCCGTGGACGGCGATAAAGCCCATCCTTTCCGATGCCTGTATCGGACGAGTTTGGAGAGGATGGACACACATCTCATGGACGATGCTTGCGAGCAGATTCTTCCCGAAGGCGTCCCGGACACCGCAGCGGTCGCTATGTATCGTGAGCTTGCAAAAGACGCTCGGCGCGTTCAAGGGCAATTTGATGATATAAGGGTGCGCTCTTCGTCAGAGCGACCTGCCGGATATCGAACAGCCCCCGCAAACGTTGATGATGTCAAGAAAAAAGAAGCAAGACGAACACTCTGGGACATCCTCAACACACCTCTACAACATTTATTTGGTGGACAATATGGCAAGTAACCTCATGCAGACGCTGGATTATGAAGTGTATCGCTGTCCAACAACTTCTGCGATGCCAAATCTCATCGCGGATGAACGTGTTCCGGCAAGCGTGGCGCAGGTCATGCGCGGCCGGCTTGAAGGCGATCTGCTCTTGAGCAGGTATCACAATACAGGTGATGCGGTCATTTATTATCCTGATGGGTCGGCGAAGCTTGTCTGGGATTCAAGGGATCTGCGCGGACTTTGCGAGGAAAGCCTGCTGTCAAACGGTGCGCTCGTGTTGTCAGACAGAAGGACGCGCAGGGCGATCGACGGCCCCATCCTTACCCGTGAAGAGATGGCAGCGTATACCTGCTATCATCAATCAAAGTCGGCGGTCCTGGAGAGTCCTGTCTGGCGATGGCTTGCCCGGGAGGATCTCGACCTGCTTTACGCATATGCAAATGTAATCTTTTCCCGTGTCAAAGAGCGCTATGATCTTGACGAAGCGATGGCTGTCTTTGCCGGCGATTATCCACAAAGCCATGTTCCCGTGCTGCGTTCATGGCGCCTTGGTTACATCGGTGACTTTGGCGGCCGCAGCGAAGCGTTTGGGTATCACCGCCTTGATAAGGACGATGGTGACTACCTCGTCGGTGTTCGGCAACCAAAAGAGCGCTTCTGAATAGTTTTATAAGTCTGTCCCATTGAGGCCACTACCTGTAAATTATATGAAGCAATCACGCCACCCGCGAAAGAGGGTGGTTCTTGACGGT
>CAZRZZ010000107.1:0-4144 GCA_964604755.1 uncultured Methanosarcinales archaeon
TGGGAACACTTCAAGAACAACATGTTCCTCACCACCGTGGAAGGGGAACAGTTTGGGCTCAAGCCGATGAACTGCCCCGGCCACCTCCTGCTCTTCAAGAGCAGGCTGCATTCGTACCGCGACCTGCCGCTTCGCATCGCGGACTTTGGCAACCTGCACCGAAATGAACTTTCCGGAACGCTCTCCGGCATCACCCGTGTTCGCCGCATGTGCCAGGACGACGCGCACATCTTTGTCGCCCCCGAACAGATCCAGGACGAGATAACACGCCTCATCGACTTCATCAAAAACGTCTACACGGCCATCTTCGATTTTGATTTTATTGTCGAGCTCTCGACAAGGCCGGAGAAGGCGCTTGGAGACCTCAAGGTCTGGGAGACCTCCGAAACGGCGCTCAAGGAAGCCTTGCTTGCAAACGGCATGGAGTTCAAGATCAATTCGGGCGATGGCGCGTTCTACGGGCCAAAAATTGACTTCCACATCAAAGACGCGATCGGGCGCAGCTGGCAGTGCGCGACGATCCAGCTTGACTTTAACCTGCCCGAGCGCTTTGACGCATGGTATGAAGGAGCAGACGGGAGGCGCCATCGCGTTATCATGATCCACCGTGCGATCTTTGGATCGATCGAGCGCTTCCTTGGCGTGCTCATTGAACATTATGCAGGCAAGTTCCCCCTCTGGCTTGCGCCAGAGCAGGTGCGCATCCTCACTATCGCGGATCGTCACGTTGATTATGGAGACACCGTCTGCCGCATGCTGCGGGAGCATGGCATCCGCGCAAGCGTCGATGCTCGTGCAGAAACGGTCAACAAGAAAGTACGCGAGGCACAGCTCCAGCAGGTCAACTACATCCTCGTCGTCGGCGACAAAGAGCAGGAGAAAAAGACGGTCAATGTGCGCCTGCGGACCAACACGGTCATCGGCGAGAAGAAAGCCGACGAATTGCTCCGTTCCTTGCTTGAGGAGATCAGGCAGCGACGCAACACGACGGACCATCACATAAGCAAAGAATAAGAAACGACACGTGCGCCGTTTTATCCGTTCTTCCCCTTTTGGAATCCCCAAAGCAAGATTTATAAATAGACCATATTTCTTTGAGCAAGATGGCAAGGTTTGAGAAGAAGAAGACACCGCCTCCAGAGGAGACCGAAGAGGACTTTCGCCGCATGAAGCTGCCAAGGCCGCCGCAGGCCTTTGGCATCGTCGAGCAGCGCCTTGGCGGAAGCCGCATGAGCGTGCGCTGCCTTGACGGCAAGACGCGCATCTGCAGGATCCCAGGACGGCTCAAGCGCAAACTCTGGGTGCGGGAAACAAACGTTGTCATCGCCGAGCCTTGGGAATATGATGACTCGAAGGGGGATATTATCTATAAGTACCGCCGCACACAGGTCGAGTGGCTGATTCGGTCCGGAAAACTCAAGGATCTCACGGAGATGGATGAGTTTTGACCTTTCTTGGTAAACGATGAAACGAAGAGATTTTCTTGCGCGGGCAGGGGCGATTGGACTTGGAGCCGTATTTCTTGGTGACATCTGTTGTTCCTTTGAACATTATGGGACAAGGCCGCAAGAGATACACACCATCGATGCCGGCGATGCGGCAGAGAAGATTTGCGGCATCGCTCACGGCTCCTGGACATATGACACGATCGATATCGAAGCGATCAAGAGGGACATCAGCTTGTTTGCAGAGCCGCGATGCGACAACGGATGTGCAGGCTTTGCAAACTTTGTGCAGCTCCACTTGGATTACGACCTCCTACAACGGGACGACCCTCGCATCGTGCCGCGCATCGGATGGAAGCAGTCCCGCGAGATGGATGTCATCGAATCGAACACGCCGGAGATCATGGATGGCAAGATCCGTGAGCTCATCGACCACGCACATGACGTCGGACTTCGTGTCATGCTCAAGCCGCACCTTGGCCTGCGTATAGCCCATGGACATGAGCGCACATATGAGGATCGCGCGCGCATCAATTTTAGCGATGACGAGCAGAAATGGTTGGAATTTTTCACCAATTACACGGCGCTCATGCGCCGCTATGCCCGCCTTGCAAAAGAGCACGATGTCGAGATCTTTGCGTACGCCTGCGAACTGCAAGGGACGCTCCACCGGACTGACGAGTGGCGCCGAGTTATCGATGCGATCAGAAACATCGGCTACGATGGAAAGCTTATCTACGCCGGGCTCAAGCTCCGAAAAGACAGATTTGGCCGTGCGCATCTCATGGATGAAGAAGAGACGTGGCGGACAATCGAGCTTAGCGATTATATCTGCCCGCACTTCTACGGGCCGCTTGGATCCGGCGCTGATTGGAACGTATCGCGCCTGCGCCGCGACTTTCGCGATTTCGAAGCGGTCATGGTGGACCTCTCCTCACGATATGGCAAGCCGCTTCTCATCAGTGAAACAGGCATGCGCCCGATCCGCGCGCACAGCGCAGACCCCTGGGAGTTTGAAGAGATCGGACCGTGGACGCCGGATGAGTACACACGCATCTACGATGAGCGCATGCAGCAGCGCTGGATAGACTCCGTCGTCGATCGCATGCTCCAAATCGAGGTCAATAAGGGCGTGTTCTGGTGGGACTTCCAATCTGATTTTACCCTCCGTGACCGTGCAGGCCTTGGAGATCTGCGCCGCGTCTTCCGGCCCTATGCGTGCAGAGGGTAAGCCCGTGGACCGTCGCACCTTTCTTTTGGGGCTCGGGGCTCTTGGCGCTGCTACATTGCTGGACGGGAACCAGCCAAGAAACCCTACGCTCGAGCGTGTCATCAATCCGCAGGATATGGACCATAAAATTTTTGGCATAGCCCATGGTTCGTGGTGGTGGGCAAACGAGAACATGCCTGCTTTTGAAGCCCACCTTCGCAGCATGGCAGACGCGGACTGCAACACAAAGGGGTACGTGAATTTTGTGCAGATCCACTTCTCGTACGAGCTTCCCAACATCCGTCGCCCGGAGATCATCCCGCTTGGCGATCGGATACCGGATCTTCCAAATCACGCTAAACGCATGGACCAAAACATTGCAAGGACCATTGATCTGGCCCATGCGCTTGGCCTTGGAGTGCTGCTCAAGCCGCATCTTGAGCCGCGCAGCGATGGCAGCCTCGTCGATCGCGCGCGCATCGACTATGGGCAAGATGAGCGCACATGGGAAACGTTCTTTTCAAACTACACGAGGATCATGCGCCGCTATTCCCGCCTTGCAAGAGAGCAGCATGTCGAGATGTTCGCGTACGCCTGCGAGCTTCAAGGAACCATCGGCCGCGTGCAGAACTGGAAGCGAGTCATCAACGCGATCCGCGACGAAGGCTTTTCAGGCAGTCTTATGTACACCGGCCTCAAGACAAGGCAGTGGTTGGGAGAACCATACCTCTTTGATGATGATGCGCATCGCATCATCGAGCTATCCGATTTTGTGTGCCCTCACTTCTACGGGCCGCTTGGCTCAAGGGAGGACTGGAGCGTCAGCCGCCTCCGGGATGACTTCGCCGATGTCCTTTCGATGTACGAGCGCATCGCAGCGCAGCACCACAAGACCATCCTCATGACAGAGACAGGGGTGCGCCCAGTCCGCGCGCACAGCGCAAATCCCTGGGATTACCACCATGAATGGACACATCCCGACAACCCCCTTTATGACGAGCGAATGCAGTCCCACTGGGTTGATGCGATCGTCCGCGATAGCCTTGCCTCTTCGATGGTCAAAGGCGTCTTCTGGTGGGACGCCGTCTCCGATTATCAGCTGCGTGAGCTTGGAGAAAAACATCTTCACCGCGCTTACCAGCAGATGATATGTGAGTGATGGTCACGGCTCGTCCTTCCACAGATAGATGGCAAGAGACAGCGCGCCGATGGTGATTGCGATGTCAGCAAGGTTGAATGCCGGCCAGTACGGGATGGCAATGTAGTCCACGACAAAACCAAAACGGATCCGGTCGATGAGATTTCCGACAGTTCCGCCAAGAATGAGCGCAAGAAATGGGTGCATGCGCTGCGGCGTATGGTGGTAGTAGAGCAGGATAAGCAGGATGACTGCGCAAGAGAAGAGGACAAGAAATACTGTACGTCCTGCAAGGATGCCAAACGATGCGCCAAGATTGCGCACGTGTGTGAATGTCAGGAACTGCCCAAG
>CAZRZZ010000108.1:0-4057 GCA_964604755.1 uncultured Methanosarcinales archaeon
CCGCCTACTTGGCGTCGACATCCGGCACATCGGCACTGCCGGCGTCGGAAAGCTCGTCGGATCCGCCGACGAGGTATTTGAAATCCAGGATCACATCACCAAGAACAAGATCGTGATGAACGCAAAAAAACGGGAGCGCCACACCCTTGAAGAGGATTGGTATGGCATAAAACCCATATTACCATGCTCCTCTGGAGGCCTGCATCCGGGAATCATCGCCGAAGTGTTCCGCCGGATGGGGACTGATATCGCGCTCCAACTCGGTGGAGGTGTGCATGGGCACCCGAAGGGAAGTCATGCGGGGGCAAAAGCGATGCGGCAGGCATGGGAGGCGTACGAGGAGGGCATCCGCGTCGAGGAATACGCAAAGAACAGGCGAGAGCTTTCCGAAGCGCTCAAGGAGTGGGGCCACACGCATCCCCGATAGATGTAGGGGATGTCTAAGAAAACCAGGCTGATTTAATGCTGCGCAAAGAGCACGCCAAGTTCGCGCTCGAGCGCGGAAAGGAACAATCCTTCCTTTTTCTTATCGACGAGCGCGCCGGCCGCGAACGTATGGCCCCCGAATGATCCGCCAAGAGGGGGCACGATGCGTGCAAGCATCGCGTGAAGATCAACACCCCGGGTCGGTCGGCCTGCAACACGCATGGAGACCTTTGTCTGTCCATCTGTGCGGCCAAGGATGATGATCACCTTCCCTTCCGGCGTTTCTGAGCTTTTTGCAATCATCGATGCGGCCGTGCCGATCACGGTCGGCCGGACCTTGTCCTTGAAGTTAATGATGACAAAGCCCTCGCCGTCCTCGCGTGCCATCCGCGCCTCTTTCATCGCGAGGATGAGTTCCTTCCGGTAAGCGTCCTTTATTTCGAGTGCGCGCTCACGCGCGCGAGCATGCCCAAGGAGTGCGTCGATGCCGGCGCGCGCGCATTCCATGCGTCCGCACGCATTGAGAATTGTCGATATCTGTCGGCAGTCGGCCCATGGGCTTGCCGGGTCCACGTCCAAGACGGCGTAGAAATTGCCATAGAGCTCTCCGCGTGTCTTGCGTGAACGGATCGCCAGATCAAGCGCCTTTTTTTCGCGATCGTCAAGATCTCCATAAAGGACTGTTTTGGCATCCTTGTCCGTGATGGAAGCCACAAGATCCACTGCCGCCTGCCGATCACCAGTGATGTCGGCGATCCATACATCGGACCGTGCGGAGAGGGCCTCGCAAAGCGGCCTTGAATGGAGCGCAAAGAGGTGAAGCTCGCGCCGCACGCTCACGGAGCCCGACCTTCGTGCCTCATCGACAAGAAGTGAGTTCAAATAATGGAGTTTTCCCCCTTTCTCTTCCTGCGCATCGCCAAGCATACCAACGATCGGCACAAAGGAGAGTTTCGCAATCCCCGGAAAGATCATGCGCACAAAGAGGTAGGTGATCCCCGCCGTGCAGATCTCACGGCCCCCATCGATGCCATAGACGTTCGGGTTGAGCAGGAAGATGTTCGGGCAGGATGGCTTTTTATCGATGTGATGGTGGTCCAGGATGACGACGTCCGTCGATGCGAGCTCCTGCTGGACCTTGCGGATGCTGCTTGATCCAATATCGCAGAGCACGACAAGCGATGCGCCGACGAGCTTCTGGTACGGGATGTCGCCTGGATTCTCCGTGATGTGCAGCTCAAAGCTTTGCGCATGTTCATCCAGAGCTGCGCACAGGAGCGCTGCTGCGCACAGGCCGTCGCTGTCCATATGTGCGACGATCTGCACGGGCTCGTCGCGCGGGAAATTGAGCGTCGTGCGGGCAACGCAGCTGATCTGGTCCAAAAAAGACTGATAGGGATCCATGCTTATTCGGCATACAAGCGCAGGCTCTTCGTGTCCAGTGTCCAGTCTTGTGGGAGCATGCCCTGGTCCTTATAATATTTGGTGAGCCGGCCGATCTTGCTTGTGGTGAGCAGAAGCCCTCGGCGCGCTGACTGGTCCTTGTGGTTCTCCTCAAGATGCTTTTGGATTTTCACGCTGCGCCGGATGAGATTCAGAAGGTCTTCGGGAAGCTCGGCTGCAAGCTTCTTCTCGCGCAGGATTTGGGTGATGCCCTTACCGCAGACGATCTTGACGGAGGGAATCCCATACGCGTCGCGAAGGATCACGCCGATCTTTGCGGAGTTCTTCGTCTCCTTTGCAAGCTTCTGCGTGAGCGCCTCAACCTCCTTTGGGGTATAGCGAAGCCACGCGCTTGGCTCTTTCTTGATCGGTTTTGTGCTGCCAGACTTGCCTTTCCTTCTGGAGTACATTCGTGCCATGAGTTCATCTCCTATTCAAGATCGGGAGCAAGAAAATAGCTTCTTGTCTCCAGTATGCGAAAGCCAAAGTGACCGTCGCATCTCTTGACTTTTGTGCTGAAAACCAGCAGGGTATTTATAAATGTTTCGGTCTGTTTTGAGAAAAAGGGGAGAACTCAAAAGACGTCAGAGCCCTTTGAGTTCTGCCCCCTATTCCGGTCTTCGTGGGGATAGGGGTCATCGCTTGCCATCGCTTTTTGGACTCTGTCGTCACTAACCCTATTGGTGAGAGCCAAAGAAGAACTCGCATATAAATCTTTGGGAGACGAAAAAATTAAATACGCTTCTGTGTATCAATTGAGTATGGGGCTGATGGAAAAAGTTGACATCAAGATGCTTGCCATCCTGTTTCTTCTGGCTGCTCTTCTTGTCGTCATATTCCAGGATTCGGTCACTGAAAAACTCTCTCCTCGTACAAGCGCTGATGAGGGGACGGTGCGGCCGTGGGAAACCAGTAATAAACCTATAGAAGAGGCTGCGGTGATAACCGGCCGGGGCGCTGCTGCGGACTCAGGCTTTGTCAACCCCTACGCCGGCAGGAACAGCACCTGTCCGCCGCCGCAGAAGCTCATCAACGACGAGTGCTGTGCTGACGCAAACGGCAATGGCGCATGCGACAGGTATGAGCAATTCTGCGGGGATGGCGTGTGCAGCGCAGACGAGAATGAGTGTACCTGCGCGCAGGACTGCGGTGCATGCGAAAGCAAGGCGCCGACGGGCCTTTGCCAGCAGTTCTCCTGCCAGAATGATCAGTGCGTCGAACAAAGGGACCCCATCTGCTGCGGCGATCTGATCTGCTCGGCCCAGGAGAGCTGCAGCGGCTGCTTTGTTGATTGTTGTTCACTCAATCCGGCGCGCGCAAGCCTTGCGACATATCCGAAATGGGCAGAGGGGATGGACACGGTGCTTGGCGACACGTCAAACAGCATCAATGTCATTACAGCCGCGGACATCCTCACGCACATCGCGCTCAAGGGGCTTGACGCAGGCGAGGGAAAGCTTGCAAGCGAGGTGGACTTGCGAAGGCGGGACACGATTGTGATTGGTAACCCCTGCACGAATCCAGCGCTTGTTCCGCTCCTGGCTGACCGCATCTATGCAAAGCAGGGCAATTGCCAGGTCTTTGCGCCAGGCGAGGCCATCCTCAAGATCGTGCCGACGTCAAATCAGTTCGTTGCGCTTGTCGTGGCAGGCTTTGCGCCACGGGACGCACAGCGCGCCGCCCGCGTGCTTCTCAACTATTCAAATTATAACCTTGACGGCAGAGAGTTTAGCGTCGGCGGGACGCATCCGCAGCCGACGGCGACGAAGGTACGGTGAAGACGCTTTTTGCGCTGGTCAAATAATCTTCAAATAATTTATTCCCCTTCTGATCCGTGTTTTTACCCACGCGTCTCGATAAGCTTTATGAACCTGGCGCTTCTTCCATGTTCGATGCCCGACGATTGGGACAAAATCTGGAAACAGCCCTTTTTATCTCTCCTTTTTATGAACGTAGTTTATCATGAACGTATTGACAAAAGGGCGCTTGACAAGTGGAACAAGACGTGGGAACAATACCTTATTAGTGGTAGAGTGCCGCAGGGGAGATTCCTCCCCCGTTGGATGGAGGTATGTAGCCTATCGACGGGTTATCCAGATCCGGCGTGGGGTCGTCTTAGTACCTACTTCTCCAACTTCCACCTTCATCGTGGCCCGTGTCATGAACTCGCGGAGATTCTTTGCCGGGA
>CAZRZZ010000109.1:0-2635 GCA_964604755.1 uncultured Methanosarcinales archaeon
CGCCATTTGGCAATTATTGAGTTTTGCGGTTTTTGAGCATGCTCAAGAACCACCTATCAATCTTTTGGAATTGATTCAACTATAGGGTTCTTGACAGCAGTGCCCCGAAGATTTAGGACAGAGCCGACAGGCCCATGCAATTTATTGATCAGCACGTTCAAGCCGTATCGTCTTGGATATGCTGTGCGTGTAGCCGTAACTCAGCTCAATGAAGATGCTTGTCTGGTATGTGTCCTGCGATGTTGGGATCCGTCCTTCGGCGATGGTGCACCGAATCGTGCCCCTACCTTCCGCCTGCAGGCGCACATAGTCCGGCTCGCAGGAGATGTCGCCGCGCGTCAAGCTCAGTCCGGATAAGCGTACCTCATCGACTGCGACGACGCTATAGTCCGTGGTGTCAAGCGGCGCAGAAGAGCACGCTTCGCTTACCTTGTCCTTGTTGACGACGGTGCCGGATCCCCGGTTTTCCACGGTTATAACAAATTGTGGGCGTATATATTCATCTCCCTGCGGAAGAATCCGCTCCTCAATAGACGTGACCGCGACTGGTCCGCCCTGACCGCCAGCAATGGTGGTTGTGCGTGGCGTGCATACTTTCTGGCGTGGACGCATGCCGAAGATATCCGTATCGACACAGACGGTCGAAGACGCTTTTGTCTCATATGGATAGCAGGCGGTGACGATGACTGTTGTGTCATGCTGCATGATTTGTGGACTGATCGGTTTTGCCTGCAGGGTCGCAAGCACGACAGCCTCATCACCCAGGGGGAAGGTACTGCTTTTTCCCGCAAGCGAGAAGCTCGCCCGCTCCGGCGCGCCGGCCTCGCTTATCACCGGCTCGGACAGGTCCCATTCGATAATCCCAACATAATCCTTCTCGACAGCAAGCGAGAGAAACCCGACCTCGACATCGGTCGCCCCATTGTTTGCAAGGCGAAGCCCAACAGGAAACGCTGCTGTCTTGCCAGAGCTTGGCGCATAAAATTGCTCCGGCGGCGCGTTTGGCAGGAACTGCATCAGTATCGAGTCCGTCCCTCTGTGATAGTCGACAGCCCGTGGCCCGGAGGCGTCCCTTCCACAGGACGTGAGCAAGAGCAAAACCATGATGGTACACGCGAGCATCAGCATCATCGTCTGTTGTCGCATTGTCACGTGGGTTACCATCATCAGTCTCCTATCATCTATAGTCCTGCGCACGTCTGCGTAAACGAAACGTGATGCGTATCAAGCCTTCCTCCTTCGATATGGTATCGGCTGCAGATGTTCGGTCTGCCATCCGGATACGTTGATGATACAGCAAGTTGGGACAAGAGGCCATCGTCATAAAGGCAAAGCGGATTGAAATAGTGCTGTGATCCGTCGGCTAAGCGGCGGAATGCTTCGAGATGCACGTGAGGACCAGTCGACTCGCCCGTGTTGCCGCTGCGGGCGATGGTCTCTCCTTTGCTGACACGCGCACCTCGGGATTTGAGCGTCTCGCTAAGATGGAAAAAAAGGTACGAATAGCCAGCATTCCCACTCACATCAATGTATCGTCCACGGTGCTCGTTCTCGCCGACATCGCCGACGATGCCGTCCGTGATCGCGTAGACATCTGATCCAACACCTGCCTCGATGTCGACGCCGACATGTGCACGTGGACGTGATTCACCGGGAAGGTTGAAACAGTCGCCAATCGTGTTCCACGCGCCGTTTCGCGGCAGCGGCCAGACGGCAGCACCAAGGCTCATGCTGCGGCCCGCGGTCTGTCCGATGAGAATATCCGAGCGCTGAAGATAGGCAACGGCACGCGCAGCGAAGTCCTGCGCACGCGGCATGGGAAGAATACCCCTGGACCCCGGCGTAGCATCGCAGCTCTCCGCCCAGCAAGGGTACCCTGCGCTTACCCAGCGCGAATAGCTCGGGTCGGCGGTGCCGCTGACCCACGCATCCTCTGGATTGGCCGTATACGCGACAAGCACGCGACGATAGTCACCGCCGAAACGTCCGACGAGAGAGGAGAGGATGCGCATCCCCTCCCTTATATTCGTCTGTGGATCGGCAAGTTCAGATGCGCTGCGGCTCGAGTGGGCCGGGTTGATCCCCATGACACCGATCGCGGCAGGGTGCGTGATGCGCGGCACGCTCGTTGTGGCGATGACTGCAAAGACAAGCGGCCGTGGCACGTCTGGATAGCTTGATCTTGCCTCATCGACGGTCGGCCCGTAAAGAGCGATAAGACTCCGGAGGCGATCGTCCTCGCCCTGCGCGTTGTATGGCGTCGTGATGCTCGCATACGTGCTTGCCGGCGCTGCCGGTGCCGTCGTCCCGGGCATGGCAGCGCTTCCTGCGCCCGCGCGGCAGCTGATGTCGACTCCCTCGACAGAGCGCACATTTGCGCCGATGCGCTCTTCAATCTCGTACACGTATTCAGCACGGATCTTGAAGTACTTCGTTGCGACGGGGACGCCGCCAAGAGAGGCCTGTACGTCGCTTGTGCGCACACGGCAGCTAAAGGTGCGCGCGTCCGTAATATTAGTGAGCTGCCGGGAGGAAAGATCCAGGACCCACACCTTCGTGTATGTGCCGTCCTCGCACTCATCACCTTCGCATGGCCGCTCCCCTCGGGCGGGTTGAGCTCCGCGGTGGGCAGGGT
>CAZRZZ010000109.1:2645-3964 GCA_964604755.1 uncultured Methanosarcinales archaeon
GGCCGCTCCCGTACAGGTTGGTCACAGCGTGTGAGTTCCATCGTCTCTGGAATCTTGAGGATGAGGCCCTTGAGCTTCTTGACTTTGCCATCCCACCTGTTCTGGAACGTGATGCCAAAACGGAAATCCCGGTTCGGTGAGAGCGCAACAAGCGGCTCGCTTGTGCCGGCCCCTATCGAGATTGGCCCATTCGAATAGATGGCAACCGGATTGCGATCACGGATGTCATATTCATCAAACGGGTCGATATTTGCTCGGGCAAGAGCCCTGCTGCGGTCTAGATCAATAAAGTAGGCCTTCAGGTATGCATCCGTCGTGAAGTCAAACGACGCAGTAAAACGAACATCACGATACCCTTGGCTGAGCGTTCGTGCCGGAAACTCGCAGGAGAGATCCTGATATTCACGCTCAAAAATTCGGTAGCTGATGCCCTGCAAGGAAGGATCCTGGTTCACATCGCCCAAAACGCGCTGCGCCCGGCAGTCGGTTCCGCCAATATCTGAGCTGCATGACACATTGATAGTAACTGGCTTTGCCGGGTCGAGAGTCCGTGCTTTAAGCGTCGCCCAGACCGTGATTTGCTCGTCCTCAAAGAAAAGGTCCGATGCGGCCTGGAGGTTCTGGATATAGACCCCCAGTGGCTCCTCGCGGTTCTCATCGACGCGACCAGTATAGTAGTCGCCTGCGGCATATTCAATCTGCCCGACAACGGCACGGCGCACGCCTCCGGCAAAATCACCCCAGAACCGCTCTGCGCCAGACTGCACGCTCTCAAAAAACGTCTGGGCCTGCTCGCGCTCTTCTGCTGGAAGGCTTGCATAGTACGCCTGCACATCCGAGAATGACCGGGGGACTTCCGGCACGACGGAATAGAATGCAAGCAGAAACAGGAGGATGCCGATGAGCAGCACGGCGCGCGTGAACCACGTCTGCTCCACGGTTTCCTGCACAAGCGCATAGAGAACCCAGAGGGGGAGCAGATGCGCATTGAGCAGTGTACCGATAAAGAGACGGACCGCTTCATCGGGCGAATTAAAAACATATTCCATGAGCAGGTACTGCATGCCGCGCGTGATAACTCCAAGGAACATGACAGCGGCGAAAAGGAACAGAAAGCGCGCGATGTCCTGCCTCCTGTTTTCTGTCCTGAATATAACGATACCAAGAATCATCATCCCAAGATGAAGGATGAAACGCACCGGGTTGAGGGGATCGAAGTTAAAACTGTAGATGTCGAGCAGATGGACTCCGATGGCGACAAGGATGAAGATGGAGAGCTTCCCCGGAGCTGCGCGCTTGGCAAGGCCTCCTGCCAAGCC
>CAZRZZ010000110.1:0-3928 GCA_964604755.1 uncultured Methanosarcinales archaeon
CGCTCCTTGAGATACGTCACTGGCTCTTCCTTAAGAAAGCAAAGAAAGAATGCGGGATCGATGCAGACCTCATCGTCTATTTCTATTCAAACCTTGGGGATTGCCAGGAATGCCAGCAGCAGGGCTATGTGCTCAGCACAATCCACAAAACCTATCCGTCAGTGAACATCTACTCGTTTGATATTAACATTGGAGATCCGTCCGTGACGACGCTGCGCCGTATCCATGGTGTCCAGACTGCGCCAACTCTCATCATCAATGATGAGGTCATGCCGGGATTTCATTCCATGGATGAAGTTGAGGAAAAGCTTCGCCAAACAGATGAAAGCGAACAGGAAAAGAAAGGCCGTGGGAGAATGGATGCAATTGACGACGTGGCTGATAAGACTACTTTCTCTTGATGAGATCACCAAGCGTCATACCCGCCGACCTTTGCTGAATAGCGATGGATAGCCCTTTCTGCTCTTCAGCCTCGATAAGCTTGATGGATAGCGCACGTTCAATCTTTTGCGCAAGGTCGATACCTGGTTCCATCGTGCCGCTCTCGAGTCCGGATATGACGGACTCGCGTTCAGCAAGCTTTTTGGCAAGCTCTGCCTGCGTAAGGCCAAGGTGTTCGCGGCGCCTCTTGATGCGTACTGCATAATCACGAGCGATGGTTAGAATCGGCTCCGAAGGACGCTGAAATCCCTGTCTTCCGGCTGCTCGCCCATCGTAGCGTTCAGCACGGGAGGACACTGGCTTTTGCCGGATGATCCCAAAACGTGCGCAGTCCCTGCATACCTCGACCTCAACCCCCTCGATCACTGCCTTGAGCAGCGCGGTGTCCTTCCCGCAAATCTCGCAGTTCACCATGCTGGCAGATTGGTGAAGAGGAAGTTATATAGTTTTTGCAGGAAAAGAAGGTAATCTTAAATACCCCGTTTTTCCTCCTTTCTGATATGGAAGCAACCATCCTTGGCACGTCCTGCATGGTGCCGACAAAGGACCGCAATGTGAGCGGATTGTACTTCGAATACCATGGAGAGGGCATGCTCTTTGACTGCGGAGAGGGCACGCAGCGGCAGATGAACATCGCCGGGATCAACCGAAATAAGGTCAGCCGCATCTTCATTAGCCACTGGCATGGAGACCACGTCAGCGGTATCATTGGGCTTCTGCAGACCGTCGGCAACCAGAAAGATAACCAAGGCAAGACCATCCACATTTTTGGGCCAAAGGAGACAAAGTTGCGTATGAAGCATCTGCTGCAGACGGCGATCTTCGACCTCAAGATCGAGCTTGACATCAAAGAATTCGACCCAAAGCGTATCACGACGGTCTGTGAAACGGACAGGTATCTGGTCAAGTGCGCGCCGATGGACCATAGCATCCCCTGCATCGGTTATGTCTTCATCGAAAAGGACCGGCGCCGCATCAACACGGCATATCTGCACAAGCTCAGGATCCCTGAAGGTCCTCATCTGCAAAAGCTTGCCGATGGAAAGCCAATCACGTATAAGGGCGTCAAGGTCGATGTCAAGAAGGCGACGTACCTTGTCAAAGGACGGCGCTTTGCGGTCATCCCCGACACGAGTATCACGCCGGTGGCTGCGCAGCTTGCAATGGATGCTGAGGTTATGGTCATCGAAAGCACCTACTGCTCGGAGCATGAGGATCGCGCGGAGAAGCACAAGCATTTGACCGCAAAGCAAGCTGCGCTTATCGCTTCCGAGGCGAATGTCAAGAAGCTCATTCTCACCCATTTCTCGCAGCGTTATGACGATACATCGCATATCGAAGAGGAAGCACGAACCTATTTCCAAAACGTCGTATGTGCCCATGACTTTATGAAGATAAAATGGTAAGAAGATGGCGAGACGTGCCACAATCGACAAAGGTATGTCATAACTATAGAGAAAGACTTTTATATCCTCCTGTGGATATGGCTTCTGATGGTGGGCATCAACCTTCGCATGGATGGAGCAAGAGTATGGTCAGACAAAGCCAACGCGTACTTCAAGGGGCTTCCATCGACGATAAAGAACTCTCCAGCTGATGAGCAACTTGCCTATGCGTGCGTGTTTGCCGGAATCACCCTTGTTGTCATAGGACTCTTGCTATTGCTTATTTTATAGGTTCCAAATCGGGCTCTGAAACACAGAGAAAAAAACCAACTGCAAGAAAAGATCGGCAAATACCCACTCTTCCTGGCACTATTTCTTTGAGGCAAGCTTAATATCGCCGGCCTTGATAGTCTTGCGGCCGGCATGTGCCGCAAGCCGCACTGCGTTGGTTGCGATCTCTTCGGCGATCTCCTCAATCGCGTCTTTGAGCGCGGCCTTTGACTTGTCCGAGACGCGCTCGGCGCCGCAGTTCTTAAGCACCTTTTCCATCGCAGCGAGGGGAAAGAGGCGCCGTTTGTCCATAACCATGGAATGGAAAGCACCAGTGTTCCTTTATAAATTTTTTCATTATTGGGGCAGATCTGACCTTAGAAATGAAAATAAGGGGTAAAATGTTACGCTATGGCAAATTAAAGCAGGAATAACTCCCACAGGACAGAGTAGACATCCGTAGCAGCAGAGTATATGAATTGTGCATACTAATTCCTGCCCATGTCGAAAAAATCAAAAGGTATCAATGCGGAGCGCGAACTTTTGCACCTGTTCTGGGGTGCCGACTTTGTCGCATTGCGTGCACCGGCAAGCGGATCGATTCGCTACCCCTGCCCGGATCTTCTTGCCGGGACTCTCACGCGCAAACTCGCGATTGAATGCAAGGCGACAAGGGCGCAGCGCGTCTATATTGGTGCAGAACAGGTCAAAAACCTCAAGCGCTTTGGCGCGATCTTTGGAGCGGAATGCTGGATTGGTGTGCGCTTTGACAAGCTTGAATGGCATTTCATCGCCCTTGATGATCTTGCGATGACGGAGGGAGGCAATCATGTCGTGAGCCAAAAGCATGCAAAAAGACGCGGGCTCTTGTTTGAGGAGCTCATCGCGACATCGCCTTTAAGCCGCGATATAACATCAATAGACATTCAGAACTTTGCGCAAGGCGATGCTAAAAATGAGGGAGAAGATGATGTACATGCCAAGCCAGCCGAGCTTCCAGCCAAATAGGTCCATGACGATGAGCTTCTCGTGCTCGACCTCGATCTCTTTGACAAGCGTATCCTTGATTTTGGTGACTGGCGGAGCATAGCCATTCTCCTTCTTGATAATGACCTCCTTTGTGTACGTCTTCCCCGAGACTTCGTACAAGATAGTGTACTCACCCGGCTCGTCCGCTTTGAGCGTCCATCGTGCTTTGCCATCAAGAAGCTCTTTTGGGTTATCCGAAAGGACGGCCATTCCGGGCGCGTCAAGCGTGATCGTCGCAGTGATACCTTCCTGCGTGGTAAGTATGGTCGTGAATTCTTGGCCAGGCATGATCGGATGGTACCCCATGTGGCCGTTAAGCCAGCCAAAGATGATGATAATTGGGATAAAAGTGATGAGGGTTGGCTTGAGCGAATGCCCCATATACTTGAAGTTACGATCCATCGCCTTCTTCTGGACTTCCATGGCCTTCTGCGGCTCATTCTTGAGCTCTTTCATCTCCTTTTGCAGCGCCTTCATCTCGTCCTTGAGCTGCTTCATGAGGTTCTGATCGGTGACAAACTTGTAGACGACCGTGATGAGAAGCGAGACGGCGAACGAGATGATGAGGATCGCCCATAACGGGCCGAGCTTGAGAAGTGGATAGAATATAGGATCAAGCATACTGTTGATAATCGAGCTGAATGCCATCTTTGTTTTTATGTTGTCATACCCTCATGAGTATACGGGCATCTACAGTTGGATGAACTTTCGCATCATCGGATGCATGTCATACATATGCTGCTTTGCGATCTCTTCATAGAGCTTGTAAATGATCATGACAGAGAGTAACAGGGAGGTTCCAT
>CAZRZZ010000111.1:0-3804 GCA_964604755.1 uncultured Methanosarcinales archaeon
ACACGCGTAAGATCGTCGGCAGCGTCAGATGTGTATAAGAGACAGGTGCCGTGATACCTTGCTCTGCCAAAGGCTCAACGGCTTCTTGAACCGCTTTGGGCGTTTTTCCTTCTTTGCCCTTGGCCCGCTCATCGACGAAGCGCTTTTCCTCTTTGGCAAGCCCTTCACCAAGAAGCTCGTGCGTGACGGCCTTCTCTTCCCCTACCTCTTCCTCATGCCCTTTTTTGGAGAAGACATCTTTGATCCTGCCAAAGAAGCCCCTATGTTCCGTCTCCTCTTCAATCGATTTGATGATGCTTTCGACCTTGCGCTCTTCTTCCTGCCCTTCCTCTTTTTCGATCTTCGCGATGACATCGGATTCTATGACGGCTTCCTTCGTTTGGGGTTGTGCAGCCTCTTCTGGCGTCTCCTCTTCATAGAGGACGTCAGTTGGGCCGCGTTCTTTTCGCTCTTCTTTCCCAATCGCTTCAGGGATGGCTTCTTTCTTGTGCGCTGCCCCCCGCTTCCTTCCTGCCATCACCTCATGCGCAACTTTTTCTTCTGCCGGAGTCCTGGCTTGTTCCGAAGGGACCGGCTCGACTGCCTCTCTGGCCTGCTCATCAACATCCCTGGTGAGCTTCTTGACGGCCTCCCTGAGCTTGTCCTTGAGAAATCCAAACATCACATTCACTCTTTTTGCGCAAGTTTCCTAAGCTCGTCGTGCACTTTTTTGGCGTTTTTGACCATGACCATGAGCTGCGCCGCAGTCCTCTCCCGATAATCCATGATCTCCCGGAGCTGATCTTCGACCATCGTCACCGCATCGCTGATGGTCTTTTGCACAGTCGTTGACGCTCCAACATTCACAAGCACATGATCTGGCTTGCTTAACATGGCCCGGAGAAAGACGCCGCCTGCCATCGGGACAAGGATCTCTGTCCCTTCTTTGACATCCTTGATCTCGCGCAGGTTCTCGGAGACCTGGGCAAGCTCCGCTGCCTGCTGGTCCATCTGCTCGATGTGCTTTTGCACCTGGCTTGTCTGCTGCTCGTACATCTGCAGCTGCAGGTATTTCTGCTGTAATTCTTCGCTCATGGTATCGCTTGGTATCACTCAAGTTTTTTGAGGATGCTTTGCAGCACATCCTCATAGCGCTCCTCGGCAGCGAGCTGCACGGGGGACAGATCGACGACCTTGCCGCGCGTCTTCCCGATGCGCGCAATCTCGTTTCTGACAATCTCCTTCAACACTTTCTTCTCCGTCGCGGAAAACATGGCCATTCACCTTGTCCCTTTCTTCATTTTGATATGAATCCTAATGCGGCGTCGATGTAATTCATTTCGGGGCCGCCGGATGCGTCGCCGACGACAAAGCCATGCGAGTTCGCAATGATACCGCTTCGCACGTGCGGGTTGCCCATGTTGACACTTGCGCATTCAAGCTCGACGCCAAAGAGATCCTGGGCTTTCTTGACCTCCTCTGGTGTCGCGTCGCGATGCAGCACGCCGCCCCTGCCCGTGATGACGCCGCAGGATCCGACCGTGTCGAGGCCGCCAAGCGTGCCCGGCTTGAGCGCGACATCGAGAGCCTGACGGATGCGCTTTTTCTGGTCGGCTGAAAAATCACCGCTCACGAGTGTACCTTGATCATTGCAGAGGATCGTGTTGCCAAACGCGGTGATCCTTGCTTGGATTATTGTATGCGCAATGCCAAGCTTGTCCAATGCTCTCATCTCGCGTGGGTACGTGATCTCCGGGACAAGAAGCATCCTGGAGTTGCCCGTGATGAGCGCGCCGACAAGGTCAGTCCCGGCGATTGTGATTCGATGTACGGGAACCTTGAGCGCCTCCTTGATGAGCTTGCTCTCGCCGACGGGCACGCTCTGGCCGATGAGGCAGTACGTATCCGTGGCAAAACCATAAAGGCCGACGTTTGGGTTGCCATTAAATCGGGTGACATGGACGTGCATGGAAAAGCCACACCCGAGCCCTATTTATAAGAGTTTCGGAGAATTCGCGGATATTTGCGCATATGCCGCAAACTCTATGCTGTGTCCTCTGAAGAGGCATCTGGCGTGACGGTCTGCGGTTTTGCCTCGCGGATCTTGATCTCCCCAAGGTGCTTTTCCTGCTCAAGATCGATGTGGCGGGCATTCGTGAGATGCAGAAGGGGGATGAACGTGTACACGCGGCCCTGCCTGGTATCGTCGGGGACAAGATGCATGAACGTGAGCTTCCCGTCCTTTGTCGCAAACCAGTCCTTGATCTGCTGGTGGATCTTGTTGATCGCCTCATCAATATCGATCGCCTTGATCGGGACTTCGAGTGGAGGAAGATCGATGATGCGGCGAAGCTCCCGGCGTTTGCTCACCTCAAGCGCTTTCTGGAGCGCGTCGATGAGGTCATAGATGGACACCTTCTTCTTGCGCGGCTGCGGCGTTCTTGGATAAAGCCTGAGGTTCTGGTAAGGGCGCCGGTCGAGCTGTGATCCCGGCAGCACGCCCTCTTCATTATAGAGAAGCGCGTCTTCCGCGTCTGCCAGGAGCGCGTCGAATCCGGCGACATCCTCCTCAAGAAGCTTTGTGGATTTGATCCGCAAGAGGATCGCCGCAGCAAGAAGGACCTTTCCGGAGATGCGCAGGTTCTCTACCTTGGCCTGCTTGATCATCCCGATATACTTCGCGGTGAGTTCAGAAATATTAATGTCCCACGGATCCATCTCGCCGGACTTGACCGTCTCCAAAAGAAGAGACTGCCAAGTGACCTCGTCTTCTTCGAAAATAATGTTGAAGATGCGCTCCGTCATCGTGCACTATCCGGGGTATTCCAGGTTATAAAACTTGTCACCTTCACGCCGAATGTTTCCTCGAAGAATCTCTGCGGGTCCACTGCCGCATCGATTTGCTGGCGGGCAAGATAAGGGGGAAGCAGGCCTTGCTTGTCTCGATTCCACGTATGCCGACCGATGAGGTAGCAGGAGAGGGGCACGCCGATCGAAACCACCGCCATGACGATGCTTTCTGTTGCGCCATACAGCGAATATGCGCCAGCCGCAGCAAGCATCCCAATCCCTCCAGACAGGAGGAGAAACGCTCTCGGGTCGTTGCGCTGCCACACACCGCTTCGCTCCAGACGAGCGATGGACCCTGTTTTTTCCACAAACCGCCCCTCGAGTGTCTCACAATCCGTGTCATGCTCCAAGGTGATCGTACAGAGGGCTGGTTTATCCGTCAAAAAATCATGGTTGGAGATGTAGTGCGCTTTTGCACCCTGGCGGCAGATATAGAGCTGCCGCTCAAAATCCGTCTTTCGGTGCGGTTTATACCCATTGTGCATCATATAGCTCAGCAGCAACCCATCAATGGAATAGTCATTGTTTGAGATCTTGCCAAGGAGCTCCTCGAAAGCCTGCTGAGTAAGGAGATCAGCGGTTTTTTTGTTTGGCTTTGCCCTGTAGTCATCAAGCCAGTAAACTTTCGCGAGGCTTTCTTTACCTGACATGGGGTATCACGATGAGGAATATCTTTTCGAAAGTTGATGAAGCTGATAAATTTATCGCCCCGATACCAACTCTCCGCGCTCCTTGCGGTCAAGATACGGTCCGAGGATCTCAGGCAAGGAGAGCAGGTGGTCAAGGGTCGCCTGACGAAGCCCTGGCTCTGAGCCGCCTGCGGTCAAGCTGCGGACGAACTCTTCGGGGGGCATGTAGTCGATCTTGAAATGGATCGAGCATATCTCGATGCACGCATCAGGTTCTACGGATTCACCATCAGCACGTTTTATAACATATCTTTTATCATAGGACACATCGGCGAGTTTCCATGTC
>CAZRZZ010000112.1:0-3778 GCA_964604755.1 uncultured Methanosarcinales archaeon
GTCATGAGGAGATCACTAATGGTCCTTGAGCGCATCTTCAGCGAGGAGACGCTCGAGAAAAAGCCGCTCATCGGTTTTTTGCTTGGCATTGGGTACAGCGTTATCAGCATCATTCTTGCCAGGATTTTGTTCCCAAAAGATCCTGCTCTTGTTGCCGTCGCGTTCACGTCGCTTCTGCTCCTTCCCGCGCTTTACAAAATATTCAGCATCGAGGCAAAACAGGAACGCGCAGACAAGGGACGCGTGACCTGGAAGGATCTCTGGCACGACGACAGCGACATCCTTCGCATCTATATCTACATCTTCCTTGGTATCCTGCTCACGTACGCGATCGCCGCGATCCTGCTTCCTTCATTCACGACAAACTCGCTCTTCCAGCAGCAGCTTGTGCACCGCGGAGGGCATACTGGAGAGGCCATCGCGACAGGGCAGGCAATTGAATTCACCAGCGGCCTCTTCTGGAGCCTTTTGAAGAACAACTTCAAGGTTATGGCTGTGTGTTTCATCCTTGCCCTGCTTACGGGAAACGGCGCGATCTTTCTTATCACATGGAATGCAAGCGTCTGGGGCACGATCTTTGGCATCACGGCAAAGTATGCTGGCATCGTCGCTGGAAAGCATCCCCTCTACTTTTTTGGGCTTATCATGCTCATCGTGTTTCCCCACATGATCATCGAGGCGCTAAGTTATTTTTGCGCGTCGATATCGGGTAGTGTCCTCTCTAAGGGATTCCTGTTTGAAAAGATTGAATCGAAGTTCTTCGGAAAGATCGTCACGTTCAACATGATGCTCCTGCTTGCCGGCCTTGTATTCCTGTTTATTGGCGCGCTTGTCGAGACGCTCGTGCTTGCCAATGTGACGACCTACCAGGAGATCATCCAGCTAAGCTTTGCATATGCGATGAGATAACCTATAAAATACAACAATAATCAAACGCTATAATCAAACTTTATTTTAATACCTTTTCAATAAAATTTAAGAATTCATCCGTCTTACTACCTTTTATGGCATCGTTTCGCTGTGCGTCATGCAACTACCGGTTTACGCCTCGCGGGGATCGTAAACCAAGCACGTGTCCTTATTGCGCTGAGCAGAATGTCCGTCCTGAACGAGATGTCTTTGACGTGAACGACTTCCTGGACGAAGGGGATAAACAACAATAATTTATATACGCTTCGTGTTTTTCCTTGCGCATGGCGGACAAAAAGCAGGAATCGATCTGCCCTTTTTGTAACCAGACCATCGTCGAAGGACAGCAACGGGAGATGACCTGTCCCCGCTGCAACGTCAAGTACGAGCTCAGGCTTCGCGGGCTTTTCATCGGACGGTTCCAGCCGTTCCACAATGGCCACCTTGAAGTCATCAAAAAAGCGCTTGAGGAGGTCGATGAGCTTGCGGTCGTGATCGGCTCCACACAGAAGTTCTACACGAAGGACGATCCATTCACCGCCGATGAACGGGAGAATATGATCCGTGCGGCGTTCAGGAAGGAAGGCATCACGCGGTTTCGGATATATCAGGTTGCAGACATCCCCGACGACGACAAATATGCCGACCATGTGCGGAGTTTTGTCCCCCGCTTTGATATCGTCTATGCGGCGGCAAATGAACTTACGAAGAGACTCTTTTCGAAGGCTGGTCATCGCGTGCGGACGTGCCGGTGCTATCGTAGCCTTGATGCCACAAAGATCCGCGATGCAATGATTGAAGGCAGGAACTACGGAAAAGACTGGGAGTCCATGGTGCCGGTCGCGGTCGCGGCATATATCAGGGAGATAAAAGGAGTCGAACGGGTGCGGACGCTTGCAAAAAAACAATAATACACAGCATACAAAGAATGCACAACGGATGCGCGCATCAGAACGCGTCACGCAGTTTGCCAAAGAAGCCCTTCTGTGGCCGGACAGCATCCCCGCCGGCTTCGGCGTATGCTTGCAGGATATCTTTTTGCTTCTTGCTTAGGCTTGTCGGAGTCTGCACGATCACGCGGACAAGCTCGTCTCCCGTGTAGCCTCCCTGCACGGAAGGGATGCCCTTGCCGCGAAGTTTGAAGACTGTGTTTGTCTGCGTTCCTGTGGGAACCTTCATCGTTGCCGTGCCCTGCAATGTCGCAACCTCGATATCAGCGCCGAAGACAGCTTGGGTGAAGCTGATTGGCACTTCGGTATAGATATCATTGTCACGGCGCTCAAACATGTCGTGCGCTTTGACATGCACACGCACATAAAGGTCTCCTGGAGGCCCTCCTTTTTCGCCGGCCTCGCCCTCTCCGGCAAGGCGCACACGCATGCCGTGCTCAACGCCAGCAGGAATGTTCACCGTGAGTTTTCTCGTCTTCTGCACCACGCCGGATCCGTCACATACATCGCACGGATGCATGATGATCTTTCCATCCCCACCGCATGTCCGGCAAGGGCCCTGCGTAGAGAACACGCCAAATGGGGTGCGGCGTGTCTCGCGCATGACGCCATGCCCCTGGCAGTCTTTGCACGTTTCGATATCAGAAGATGCTTCCGCACCCGTCCCATCGCAGCTGTCGCAGCGCTCCATGCGAGGCACAGTGATCGTCCCTTTCTTGCCAAATGCCACTTCTTCAAGCGTGATGTCAAAGTCGAAGAGCAGGTCCGATCCGCGCCGCGGGCCGGAGCGTCCGGAACGGTGCCGTCCCCCTCCGCCAAAGAACATGTCAAAGATGTCGCCAAAGTCGAACGAAAAGTCCGCGCCGCGCATGAAATCTGAGTAGTCAAATCCGCCAGCGCCCCCAAAGTCCGCCGTTCCGAACTGATCGTAGTGCTTGCGCTTCTCGTCGTCACCAAGGACAGCTGCCGCCTCGTTGATCTCCTTGAACTTCTCCTGCGCGCCGGGATCCTTATTGACGTCGGGATGATACGTCTTGGCAAGCTTCTTGTACGCTTTCTTAATCTCTTCCTTGCTCGCCCCGCGCTCGACACCGAGGATCTTGTAGTAGTCTTTTGCCATCTCAATCGTTTCCCGGGCTCTTCTGATAGTCCTTCATGAAATCGAAGATGAGTTCATAGACGCATGGTACGACGCCGGGAGGCACACCACATGCTTCGCCGTACCTGTCCAGGCGGAGTATCACTTCATTCTCCCGGTCTTGATCATGAATATCGATGCCTTGCGCGTGTTTTGCTCTCGCGATCGGCAAAGCAAGCCTGAAGCGCTCCCCAAGCAGTTCAACGATCTGCGTGTCGATGCTGTCGATTCGCTCGCGAAGTTCGCGGAGGCCCTTCGTATTATCATCCATTGTTTACCATCTCCATAAGGTCTTCCGGGGTGATATCAATCAGGGTGAATATCTGCCGCTCGATATCGCGTTTGCGTGCCTTTTCACGCTGCCATACTACGTCGTTTTCAGGATCGTCGGCGTGGTAGCGCTCCTCAACATCCTGCAGGCGCGGCTCAAGGCCGATGACGCGGTCCGAGAACGTGATATAATCGACGTAGCCAACAATCTTTTCCTCCCACGTTATTTGGGTGCCAGCATATCCTTCGTTCAACACGGAAGCCGCAAATGCAGGATATCCCTTCCTGAATAAGTCATGCGCAATCTGGGTTTCTTTCATGTTGGGAAACCTCTCCCGAAGCTTCCCGTGCATATCAATTTCCTCTCGTGTCGGCTCTGGCGCATCAAAGCGCGGATCCGCCTTGAGCACCGGCAGGACAACGTGCTTGAAGAGATCATGCGCAAGCGCAAGAGATTCGGTAAAACCGGCATCCACCTCTGATCCAGCATCATGAAGTTTCTTGGCAAGAA
>CAZRZZ010000113.1:0-3755 GCA_964604755.1 uncultured Methanosarcinales archaeon
TCAAAAACCGCAAAACTCAATAATTGCCAAATGGCGGTTTTTGACATGCCAAGCGCCGTGCACAAGCTCCATGTCTAAAGACCGGATCCTCAGAAAACACGTCAAGAACCACTCGGTAAAGGAGTGGGGTGATTGATTCCAAAAATAGACGACTGGTTCTTGAGCGTGCGAAGATACGCAAAAAATCAATGGACTATTGGCGATTTCTGACACATCATTTTTTATGCGAACAGAGCGCAGCAGTGCCCCTCATTTCACTTTTAGGACAGAGCCGAACCTGTCAAAACATTTAAATACACTCTTTCGTTTTGAATCCCTATGAAAAAGAGGATGGTTATCATCATCGTCGCGTGCCTCCTTCTCGCTGCGTGCACGGGGCTTCGCCGGGCAGGAACAGGAGCTCCGCAGACATACGACTTTCATACGGGAAGCCAGGGGCTTGTTATGAACTTTCTTCCCGGCGCGCCGCCGGACCGTATCTATGAAGGGGACTCATTAAGCCTTCTCGTCGAATTTAGCAACAAGGGGGCAGTAAATATCGAGGAGGGCCGCCTCTACATCAGCGGCTATGACCGGGAATATGTGCATCTCTCCCCGCTCGCGCCGACGGGGCTTCCCTCGTTTCGTGCGGAAGGCAAGAGCTATTATAACCCCGAAGGCTCGCTGAGCGCAACTGCAGAATATTATGATCCTCGCGTGAGCATGCCGGAGGATACGGATGTGTTCGATCAGACATTCAAGGTCACGGGATGTTATCGATACCGGACCGAAGCGGCAGCGACCGTGTGCCTGGACCCGGACCCGTTCAATATCCGTCCAGAAGACAAGGTGTGCATCACTCGTGACACAACCGTCGGCCCGACGGGAGCACCCGTTGCCGTCACCTATGTGCAGCAGACGTCGACACGCGACCGCATCCAGTTCCGCATTGGTATGCAAAACGTCGGAGGCGGGCTTGTTCTCTCAAGCGAGAGGGGTTATGTACCGCTTGATCAGTGCCATACGGAGCTTGGCCGCGACCAGATCAACAAGGTCGAGATCAGCGCATTCCTATCCGGCGAGGCGCTCACGTGCCAGCCCGACCAGGTGCGGCTCGTCAACGGACAGGGCTCGGCGTTCTGCTTCATCAACAAGCGTGTCGATGAGGCATACCAGACGGTGCTCAACATTTACCTCAGCTATGGTTATCGCGATTCCATATCCCGTCAGGTGCAGATCCTTCGCCTGCCCGGCTCCGATGGGATGTATTAAGCTTAAGCCCGATTTTTTTGCGAACGCATCCTCTGCGGGCTTTTTGCCACCGCCGCAGCACCATGGCATCGTCTGACTTTATAGAAACATTTATATACCTTTTTCCCCCAAGCTTTCTCTATCTGCAGATATAAAAAAGAGGTTTCCTGATGACTTCGTCGCGTGCGCTCCGTGCGTTCCTTGCTATGCTTTGGATTCTTGTACTTTTCGCTGTGTCCGGCTGTCAGGGCAAAGGCGCAGCTGTCGACACGACGATACCTTTTATCGGTGGCAGCAATGGTCTTCTGGCCGAGTTTGTAAGCGGTGCGCCGCCTGATTTTGTCTTCGACAACGGCAACTATCCTTTTGGCATCAGCGTGCGGCTCGAGAACGTCGGGGAGTCGGGTGTCGCGGCCGAGGAAGGATATGTCGAAATCGTCGGCATCAACCCGACCGATTTTGGGCTTGCAGGCCAGGCAGATTTGCGCCGCAACTTTCCAGCGCCCATAGAAGGAGCGCGCAAGAATTTTGATGGGACAGTCATTCCAGGCAGCCAGGCGCTCGTCGAGTTTGGTGAGCTGCGTTATCTTCCTGATTTGCATGGCAATACGGACGCCCGCGTCCGCGCGAATATCTGCTATAACTACCGTACGCAGACCTCTACAAAGATATGTGTGAAGGGCGACCTTCTGCGCGACATCTCAGGCGAAGACGTCTGCGTTGTCAACGAGCAGAAGAGCCCGCAGAACTCTGGCGGCCCCTTGCATATTATCGAGCTTCTCGAAGCACCAGTGGGGACTGACAAGATCCAGCTCACCTTCAAGATTGCCCACACCGGCGAAGATCAAGGCAATTTCTATGCGATCAGCGCGAGCCGCTGCGACAATGCCATCACTAATCCGCAGAAAAACGTTGTGTTTGTTGATGTCAAGTCGGACATCAATGGTCGCATGCCGCGCTGCGATGGGCTTGAGATGCCAAGTCCGGATCGGGCAAGTGGATATGTGCGGCTCTTTGATGGCCAGCTGCGTATCATCACCTGTACGCTTGACATCAGCGGCATCGAGAGCACGTTCGAGGATCTCTTCGAAGTGGATCTTGAATACAAGTATGAACAATCCATCGAGAAGCGCCTTGAGATTCGTGACGTTTCGACACGATGAGCTTCTGCAGAAGGGGCTGGAGAAAATTAAGCCGTCTCCTTCTTGTTTCCGATAAGGCCGGCGGTCGCAAGAAACGCTTCGAGCTGGACAAACGGGTCGGATCCTTCGCTGAGGCGGAACTCGGCCTCACCACATGCCTTGATGAGCTCCATCTTTGCGCGCCCACCCATATCCAGGTTCATCGTCTCGCTCTGCATTTGTTTTATGACATCAGTACCGGACATGCCGTAACGCGTCATCACGTGAAGGAGCTGTTTTCTTGCATCGATAAAATCGCCATCACGGGCAAGCTCCAGCACGGTTCGGATCTCTTTTGGATGCGCAATACTTGCCATCGAGAAGACCGTCTCCTCGGTGATATCTTTTGTTATCGCGCTGCAGCTTTGCAGTACGTTTTCAATCTTCCGGCAGTCCCCTGCGCCTGCTTCGTAGAGGGCATCAAGCGCCTTCTCATCGATTCGCAATCCTTCTTCCCTGGATATCTTTTCGACAATCGGCTTAAACTCATCTTTTGAGATCGGCCGGAACCGAAACATGGCGCAGCGTGATTGGATCGGGTCGATGATTTTGGACGAATAATTCGCTGAAAGAATGAAACGCGTGGTCGTCGTGTAATTCTCCATTGTGCGGCGCAATGCCTGCTGTGCCTCGCGCGTGAGCGCATCGCACTCGTCAAGATAGATAATCTTGAACGGCGCATTACCGATCGCCCGTGTCCGGGCAAAGTCCTTGACCTTGTGCCGGATCACATCAATTCCGCGCTCGTCGGATGCGTTAAGTTCCAGGAAGCTGCTCCGCCATCCTTCACCAAAAAGCGTGCGGGCGACAACAAGCGCCAGGGTCGTCTTGCCGACGCCGGGAGGGCCGGTAAAGAGAAGGTGGGGGATGTTCTTTGCCGCAACAAATGCGCGCAGCTTGTGCACACAGTCTCGTTGCCCGACGACGTCGTCGAATGTCTGTGGCCGGTATTTTTCAGTCCAGATCGTGCTTGTCATTAAGGTTGCCGTCACGAGCCAGCATAAAAATGTATTGCTTTCAATGGCGAAAGAAAGCTTCACCTGTCATAATGAGAAGCTCAGATAAGCTCGTCTTCAGCGATGACCATAAAATCACCAACTGCGATGACAGCGGAGAAAGGGACGAGGATGTTGCCTTCCCTATCTTTTTCGAGCTCAAGCTTGAGGGTGTATGGCGTCGGATTTGCAAGAATGAGATGGATGAGTTCCCCGGTCTTTGTTTCAAAGATGATGTCGCCGACCTCGCCAAAGCGCTTGCCGCTCTTGCTTACCACAGTCTTTCCAATAATTTGTCTGGAGAAGACCTTGTCATCACTTTTTTGCGCTTCAGGCATCAATATACCCC
>CAZRZZ010000114.1:0-3659 GCA_964604755.1 uncultured Methanosarcinales archaeon
GAGACCATACAGTCGAGTTCGGCCCCGATGGCTGCCAGGCTCTTTTCCAGCTCTGCTTTGACCCGGAGGGACGGATGGTCCGGCTTCCGTCGTGCGCGGCGTATCTTTTCATCAAGCGACATCCTCACTCCACCAGGTCACCATATAGATTCCTGAGCCGGTCAACGATCCCTTCGACTTCATATTCAATTCCCGAAGGTCGCTCTTGTTCCTCACAGTATGCGAGTCTTGTTATTGGTTTATTCTCATCAAGCAGCAGGCGTTCATCGCGCTGCGAATCGATAAGGTATGCCCGGTCGTTATCCCGGTCGATCCTATATCGCCTGTCCATCTGGCTTGCTGCGCCGATGCTGTAGCTTGCGCCGATTGTCAAGCCGATGAAAATGAAATTCAATGCTCGTCGTTGTGCCATGGCTAATCCCCCAAACACATTTTTCAATCAGAAAGAGACGGTTTTATACATTGTTTTGGACGTGAAAAGCGCAAAGACTGCGATATGGAAGGAAAATTTTCTTGTGCGGAAGATTATTTTCGATATTTCCTTCAAGAACCGGATTTTATAGGGAATATCAAGAACGATTTCATCCTTTTTTCTCTATCCATAAGGCCACCGGCAAGCAACATTTAAATATCACTATCACCAAATCATTCTTATGAAAAAAGGGAGTGCAGCACTTTTTGCGATTGTCCTTGTCCTCTTTCTTGCCGGCTGTGCCGATGACGATCTCAAGGGGAAGACACTCGGGGAACTCCGGGAAGGGGCGGCAGGGGATATCGATGAAGAGGCTATCAATAACGAGGCCGGCGCTGAGCCCGAAGCGGAACCTGGTGATGAAACGGCGGACCCCAACGAGTCCCAGGACTCCGATGTCGTCATTGAGCCGCAGCAAGGAGAACGCCTTGTCGAGAACGAATCGGCTGCGCCAGTCGTCGAAGAGGTCAAGGATGACCTCAAGCCTGTCACGATCCTCTCGGAGAGCACGACATTTGAAATGCCGGATGGTGAGAAGACGGCCGAGTCGGTCTCGCTTTTTGGAAACGTCCGTTGCAAGATCCGTGGACCCGGGAGCAACCGGGAACTTGGCTCAGCTTCTGCTGACGATGAAGTCTCTTTTACGCTCACGAACCGCGACGAGCGCGATTACTTTCTTGGCTATTATCGCAAAGGCCTGGAGTACGCAGACATCCCGAAATATTCCTTGAGGATCCTCATTAATGGGCGCAAGATCGATGACTTTGAGCAGGTGTGTGGCACGCTCACCATCAAGGCAGGTGAGACGATCGAGTGCCGCAAGGCGCACGTTGTCATCAAGGCAGGGGACTCCTTTACGGGGCTTCCCTATGACAACAAGCTTGAGGCCGACAGCGTGTACTTCTCAAGCAAAACCATCTTCACGTGCGAGAATACATAAAACTTGTTTCTTCTTGCAGCAACGTTTTTGACATGTCAGAAATCGCCAAGTGCGCACGCTCCCGACTTCAGTCCGGAGTTAATAAAAATTCGCCATTTATACTTACATCGGAATAAGCGAATTTTTAGTCTTGAAAATTGCGCCTATGTGATTTAATATTAATCTTCGCGCAATTTTCAATGGCATCGGGCGATTTCTGAGCATGCTCAAGAACCACATGGAATGTGCTGCCAAATCAGTCACGCCACCCGCTTTAACGGGTGGTTCTTGACATCATTCTCTCAACCGGAACCGGCCGCCGATGGCAGCTATCTCACTTGGCGGGTAGTTCCTGTTCAGAAGGCGAAGATTCCACTTTCGCTCGTAGTCAAGCGGGCGGAACTCGATATTAAGGTATGCCCGCTTCTCGATTTTCATGTCAGGCGGTATCTCCTTGAGGTCGAACTCGGCACGTTCAACGCGCGGGAAGTCCGGATTTGTGATCGTCGTCTCGACGAGGAACTCCGTGCGGAGGTGAAGCGGGACATCCCCAAAGTTGCGCACGACAAAAAGGATCTCCTCGACAGAACCGCGGGAGGGAGAGATTTTTCTCAAATCAAGATCGAGGACCTCAAGGAGTTCGTGCGAATCAAAATCATCAAGGGGGGTCGCATCACCGCGCCGGCGCGCCTCTTCCCGAAGACTGGCTAAACGCTCGTCGGCATACTCTTTCTCTTCCGGCGTCGGCTCGTCAGGATCGGATGCATCAACACTATCCGTTTTTTGCTCTACGATGGGCTCTTGCGTATCTTCTACGATAACCGGCGCCTGCTTCGCATCAGTATCCTGACTTCGCTCATCGACAATCTTCACGGAGACGGGATTATCAACTGTATCAACATCTGTCGATGGCTCCGGGTCTTTTCCATTCCCCTGCTCTTCAAGGACGATCGTCACGCAGCCGGACGAGAACAAGATGGAAACGATAACACCAAGCACAAACCATCTCATCTTGTCACGCCTCCAGGCTTACCAATGGATCTCCATCGTCGGGAACGCTTCGGTCGGAGTGAAGGACAGTTTTGTCTCCCCAAGCTTCTTCTTTGGCCCGACGCTGAGGTCATGGAGTTGCAGCTCGATTTCTTTTACCTCTTCAATGTTATTATAATAGAGAGTAACCGGGTAGCGCTTCGTGTGCTTGCGCATCGGCGCAAGGCGCGGCGCGTCGATCATCTGCTCGATGATGACTTTTCCCGGCTTTTCATAGTCCGTCGTCTTGAACCAGAGCGTTATCTGGGGAGCGATCTCCTTGTCTTCAAGATTTCGGACTGTAATGTTGATCCAGCGCAGCTCCCCGCGGTCACGGCTGATGCGGCGCGTGTCAAATGCATTGATCGAAATCGCTTCCTGGGCCTCGTCTTTTCGGACTATTCCGATCCCAAGCGCCTCTTCGGCTTTGGTGAGGGTGGGTGCTTGCAGTTCTTGCGGCACATCCTGTTCCATAGGCGCTGCCGTTTCTGTTGGTTGTAGCGGCTCTTCCTGCTCCAAAGGCGGAGCTTCCGGCGCTTCCTGTGGTTGGACGCAGCCGGCAAGAAGAATAAGCAATGCAACAAGGATTAGTATGTGCCGTTTCATGTCTATCCCTCTTTTGTTATGTCAAGAACCATCCGCTTATGTTAGTGGTACGATTGTAACTACCCTACGCGCGTGGTTCTTGAGCATGTTCAGAAATCGCTAAAATCAATGAACTATTGGCGATTTCTGACATGCCAAAAGCACAGGGATATTTATGTTTTACACCTTTTTCCGGTAAAACTATTCCGAATAGTATAAATAGGGGGCCGTTGATCCTGCCTTTTATGGTCATCATTGCCCGGGGCGCAGAAGCCGTCATCACGATGGCAGACGGTGCAATAGTCAAGCAGCGCCTTCCAAAGAGCTGGCGCCATCCGCAGATCGACTTGCAAATTATAAGGCAGCGCACGCGCCGCGAGGCGAAGATCATCGAGAAGCTCTCCGAGATTGGCTTTCCTGCACCACGCCTTCTCAAACTCGATGAGGAGGGGCTTGCAATCCACATGGAGTACCTTGACGGTACAAAGCTCGCTGACGTGCTCGAGCAGGACCATATCCGTGCCGGGCAGGAGATCGGCATGAAGCTTGCGCTCCTCCATGCCGCTGGCATCATCCATGGGGATCCGACGACATCGAACATGATCAAGACAGACAAGATTCATTTCATCGACTTTGGGCTCTCCCACGTATCCG
>CAZRZZ010000115.1:0-3574 GCA_964604755.1 uncultured Methanosarcinales archaeon
GGCGTGCGCTCGAAGCAAGGACCGGACCGGCGCCAATCAAATCCATTGAGGTGCGCACGGTTCCATCCGGAACTGAAGAAGGCGTTCGCGTAAACATCCGGGTGGTCGCGTCGGACGGTGTTGTAGTGATGGCGAAGTTCAGGTACCTGCCGGAGATATCCGATGACACCGTCATCTTCGCAAGCATCCTTTCGAAGCCGAAAACGGGCATCGGCCTTCAGGTCACGCTTGCGCTCCAGGAGATGCTCCGAGAGCAGGGTATCCGCCGCATCGTCGGTGCAGCGGCTGTAGACGGGCTTGTGCTCTGGCCGCGGCTTGGCGCGCGATGGATGACCGAGGCAGAGATCGGCGAGCGTCTTGCGCTGCTGCTCGGGCCGGAGAATATCGCGCGGTTCGGGGGGATTGATATCCTTCCGAGCTTGACGTATTGGGATGAGACATGGAGACCGGGAATGGCAACAAGGCCAGGCAGCGCGCAGCGATTGTTTGTCGAATGGGCACAAGCTCACCCGCAAGAACTTGAGACATGGCGCGCACGGATCAACCGTGCACGTGCACAGCAGGGAGAGCCGGCGCTCTCATTAGATCCAGAAGAAATTATTTTCACGCTTGGAAACAGGCACAGCAGGGCTGCGCATCAGCAATACCCGACAGAATTCCTCCGATCGATGGGATCGACTCCAGGCGGTCAGATACGAAATGTGCCGTATATGTATGACATTCCTGCACCAGAGGCACCCTTCCTGCGGCAGATTGAAGCGACAAGCGCGCCGACACAGGCAGGCCGCACAGAACAGCGTGCGCAACTCGCAAGCGAGCTAGACCGGCGCGTCGTCGACATGGAAAGGCAAATCGCTGAGGCACAAGATCCAATCACCCAAGAGGCATTGCGTCAGGAAAGGATTGGTGCACAAGCGGAACTGCATGCGCTTAAGAATGCCGATGAGGCGCGTGCGTTCGCCCGCGTGCCACCGGATGCTCGCGATGAAGCACGGGTACTTCTGCGAGAAGCTGATGATACCAGCGCGAGGGGCAGCTGCCGCACGCAAAGCCCATGGAAGTGCGATATCGAACTGCCCGATGGAACGCCTGACACGACGACAGAACAACGCCTTGAAGAGATCCTCACCGGATCGCAGACACCGGGGGACTTCACGACTGATGAAGGCCTTATTGCGCTCGAACGGCTTGATGACTTCAGCGAAGCCGAGCTTCGCGCAAGGATCCCTGAGTTCCGCACGCCAAGTCCTGCTGCACGGCAAGTGCTCACCGAAGACTCCGCACTTATCCGCATCGTCGACGAGGAGGGGCAAGTACAGAATATGCGCACGACAGGGGGCATGACCGAAGAAGACGCACGCGCGATTGAAGAAGCATTTGCGGCACGCCACGAAGAGCCGCTGATTATCGGGGAAGCTGCGCCGTCACGAGCCACAGAAGAATATTCACGGACGCTCGAGCAGCGCCTGCGGCAGCGCTTCGAAGAGGAGCCTATAGAAGGATTGCGTGTAGAGATACGCAGCTGGCATGCGCCAACCTTTGAGGGCGATGAGGTGCATGCCGAGGTGCACCTCTTTGAGGACCAGCAGTACGGACCTCCTGTGCTCGCGGCACGGGCAAAGACGATGTATGCGCCGGAAACGTTCGGCGATGACGTCATGTTCCTTGATATCATTGATGTCGAGCCCATGTATCGCGCAGGCGGGGAGCTTGCGGAGGGACGGCGCATCGGGTCACGGATCTATGGAACTATAGAAAACCAGTGGAGAAGGGAGGGGTTCCGCATCGCGGCGCTGGACGCGGCCATGTTGGATCCAGGGGATGTTGGTGGCCTGACCTTCTGGCCAAAACGCCAGGGCTATCGATGGTGGACACAAGCCGAGCGTGATGCGCTTCCGGAGGCTGGCAGGCGACGTATCACGATGATCTTTGAGGATGTTGAAGAGGGGCTCCTCGAGCGATGGGCGCGCGAAACAGGTACGATGTCACCAAATGAGGTACACACGTTCGTGCGTGATGCCAGAAATGATCCGTCACAATACCCTGATGATTTCCTTATCTGGCTTGCTGACCGGCCGGATGCGCCAAGAAGCTATGTCAGCTATCGCAAGGACCTTGCACCGCCTGCTGAGGTGCGGCAAGGACAAGAAATAGTAGAATTAGAACAAAGAAGGCCTGAATATAGAGGTACCATGGATGACGTTGTCGAGATTGGTCAACGAGAGCAAGCGATAACAAATGCCGCCGATGAACAGCCGGTCCTTGCGACATCGTGTCTTACTACGTGCGTCGCCTTCGTGGGTTGGGACCCTCAACAGAAAGTAGGGTTTGTGACCCACTACGATGCGTTCACCGATCTGGAACGAGCGCTTGAACATCTCGAAGAACAATTAGTGAGTGGAAGGTTTGATGTCCGCATCGTAGGCGGAAAAGGCGGATACTCTGAAGAGATGGTTAACTACCTCCGAGCGTATGCGAGAGATCCGGACCATCACATGTACCTTATCGAAGAGGATGTTCTTGGAGATGTGACACGGACAATTGCCCTTGACACACGAACAGGTGAGGTCTATTCTTATGATCCGCTCAAAAACCAAAGAGGGCGCCGCCTGACAAGAGAGCGGATTGAGCAGCTCATGAACCAAAAGAATTCCATGCCGGATCTCATCTACTCGCCAGGGAAACAGCGTGCTAGTCAAGAAGGAGAAGGTGTACCACTGCTTACCGTGGAAGAAGTCGCCGGTGATGAGCCGCCTGCCGGGTTGATATCAGAAACTACTAAAATAACCGAGATTGCCGCGCCGCCCCCTTTAGCAGAATTCACCGATGCGCAGCACCAAGTCATCCGTCAATCCTTGCAATACGACCGAACCGCGTCTGACTTCGTCAAGATGGATGAGGCAATCGAGAATTTTGAGCCAATCGACGTTGTGCTTCCTGTGACGGGGGAGACAGCACCGGAGAAGGTGTATGGTGACTCGCTTGCGCTAAGCCTTGAAGAGCGGCTCGGATACGAGCCCGGCGCTCTGCGGCTTGAATATGTCGACGCGCAGGATCCCATGTACCGCGTCATTAATACGGATACGGGCGAGACCATCGCGTATGCAAGGATCCTGAAGCGGCGAGGCGGTCGTGGCGCAGGGGACAACACGCTTGGGGGTCTCCACGAGCTTGCGGCATTGCAGGACTTTGCAGAAACAGGAAGGGTGCCGGAGGTGTATCTTGCTGGCAATGTCCCCCATCACGACACGCCGGATGCGCCGCATTTGCTTGTCGTTGTGGAGGCAATGCGAGGAGAGACGCTGCCGGCAAGGATCGCTGCGTTGATACGGCAGCCCGGAGATACCACGGAAGAGATGCGCCGCCTTGGACACGAGTTTGGCGAGGCGCTTTTCGACCTGCACACAACCCTGCCACGGACAGCCGCTCCGGCGGAGCTTTCGTTGGATATTGAAAGGGCTCGTTTTGCAGTGGAAAGGGCATTCAATGATGCAAGGACACAGCTTCTTGCAGAGCCGGATACGCCATCGCGTGCCAGACGATTGCGCGAGCTTCAGGAGCGCTTCACCGACGT
>CAZRZZ010000116.1:0-3499 GCA_964604755.1 uncultured Methanosarcinales archaeon
GCCTCAAGCAGTTTTCTCCGGACAAGCACGTTCTCAAGCATCACGTGCGCATGGCTTGGCGTCGGCGGCACTTCGCCGACACGCATCAGGGCAGCGTGCGCCGCATCGATGACTGCCCAGTACAGATCAAGTGATGCCTGCATCACATGCCATCTGCTGTTCTCCATCGTTGCGGGCGCCCGCACAAAATAATTCCACACGCTCTCGGCCGTCGGCCGGATGCGACCTTGCTTGAGCAGGATCTGCAAGGGGTCAAAAAAACCTGTATCTATGATAGCGACTCCGTCGCGCAGGATATTGATCGCGACCGGGTCCCCGACGCGCATGTAATCCCAGAAGTTCGTGAACTTGAGCGTCGTGATATGAAGTCTTGGGCTCACGTCGCGGATGAGTTTCTGCAGGATGATGCGGTATGTCTGCGCGACCTCCGGGCGGATGGTGATCGCCGTGTCATCGACGATGAGCAGGATGTCGATGTCTCCCTCTGGGGTCGCTCTTCGTGTCGCGGAGCCAAAGAGCACGACGGCCTTCAGGAACGTGCCAAACTCCTTGATCGCTTTCTCGCCGAACTTGTACGCGATGTCCAAAGCTTCCTTCGTATATTTGTCGACGTTCTCTTTTGGACGCTGGTCTACGGAAAACTCCATTCTCCCCCCTTTTTATAGCAAATGTTCGTTTCCGAGTATAAAAGGGTTTGTGACCATCATGAGTGAGTGAAAAGAAAGGATCGCCTCATGATTAGCCTCAAAACTTATAAATACCGATTGGTCTCGCTCCGGCATACCATGTCTGGAACGAAAAAGTCAACCTTGCCCGATGCCCTGCATTGGGCGGACCAGATGGCGCAACGGATCATCCGCGAGAAAGGGGACAAGAACCTCTATGTCGTCGCCTCGGGCATCACGCCGTCCGGCACCGTGCATATCGGCAACTTCCGGGAGATCATCACGACAGACATCGTCGCCCGCGCCCTTGTGCGTGCTGGAAAGAAGGTCCGCTTCATTTACTCGTGGGATGACTACGACGTCTTTCGCAAAGTCCCAGCAAACATGCCAAAACAAGACCTGCTCAAGACCTACCTGCGAAAGCCGATCGTCGATACGCCCGATCCTTTCGAATGTGGTCACGAAAGCTACGCTCGCCACCATGAGGAAGAGATTGAGGAAGGGATCAAGCAGGTGGGCATCGAGCCTAAGTTCTTGTACCAGGCGGACAAGTACCGCGACTGCGAGTACGCCAAGGATATCGCGTTTGCGATGCAAAAGCGTCGCGAGATCGCGACAATCCTCAACAAGCACCGCAAAGAGCCGTTGCCGCTCGACTGGACCCCTGCATCTGTGTTCTGTGCCGAGTGCGGCCGCGATACGACAAGAATCGTGACGTACGACGGCAAATGGAATGTAACCTACGCATGCGAGTGCGGGTTTGAAGAGACGTTTGATATCCGGAAGAAGGGGATCATCAAGCTCAAGTGGCGTGCGGACTGGCCGATGCGCTGGAATGCGGAGAAGGTCGACTTCGAGCCGGGCGGCAAGGATCACAGCACGGTCGGCGGATCGTTTGATACGGGAAAGGAGATCGTCAAGCTCTGGGGGTGGACCGCGCCGACGTATCTCATGTACGATTTCATCTCCATCAAGGGGCGTGGCGGGAAGATATCCTCTTCTGAAGGAACTGTCATCACGTTGCGCGATGTGCTCGAAGTCTACGAGCCTGCGATGGTGCGCTGGCTCTTTGCGGGCACACGTCCCGGAGCGGAGTTTGCGATCGCGTTCGATGCAGATGTCATCAAGAATTACGAAGATTTTGACCGATGCGAGCGCGTCTATTTTGGTGAGGAGAAGGTCAGAAACGACAAGGAGCTTGCGAACCAGAACCGCATCTATGAGCTAAGCTGTGTTCACGATGTTCCAAAACGCCTGCCCCTGCAGCCAGGCTTCCGCCATTTGTGCAACATACTGCAGTACAATGACATGGACATTGACAAGACGATTGGATTCTACAAGCGCCAACTGCGCGACAAGCGTGATCGGAACCGGCTTGAGGTCAGAGCCCATTGCGCAAAGAACTGGCTTGAGAAATACGCGCCAGACGACTTCAAGTTCAAGCTTAACAAATCCGTCCCGGCGTCCGTGAAAGAAAAGCTGTCCTCCGCGCAGAAAAAGGCGCTGCATGATATCGCGCACGCTCTTGTCACAAAGGACGACTGGAGCGACGAGGCCCTGCACGAAGAGTTCTATGTGATCCTGCGCAACAACAAGCTTGAGACAAAGGAGTTTTTCAAGGCCGCATATCAAGTCCTCTGCAGCGCTGACCGCGGCCCAAAGCTTGCCGCGTTCGTGCTTGAGATCAAGGAGCGGGCGATAGAACTATTTAGTAAGGTATAACTTTTCTTATCTCTGTGCAAGTTTTCGGAGCTTCGGATACATCTGCTTGCAGAATGCGACGACGTGACGAGCATAGTCCGTGTCGCACTCTTCCCCGTAGTATTTGATGCCATTGCGTCGCTCACGGAGCTTATCAAATATGCGCACGTCTTTTTCGGAAAAGCCAAGGATGATCAGGTATGCGATCTCTGCCTCGTGCGCACCCTTTTCTGATGCGTAGTATCCATCGATGATGAGCTTTGCCCGTGATAGCTCGATGAGGACGTCATAGGCATTCTCGATGAAATAGTTCGCATTCGAGTCGGTGAGGGGAATGTTCTTTTCAATGTCCTCGAGAAATCGTTTTCTCTGGCACGCTTCATCGGCAAGGGACCGCGCTCTTGCTGTTTGCGGTGTTCTTTTCGTCACGATGCCTGTTTTTTCATATTTATGGAACGATCTCATAGTTCAACGGCACCCTGGAGGGTGATGCCGTTGAGGATACTTTGCTTTAAATTTTTATTCTTGATGCTTGTGAAGAACTGGATTGTTATCGGCCGCTCCAGAATCTTTTCATATTTTTCGATATTCATCCGTTTCTCTTTTGCGCCGATGATGGTGATGTCGATATCCGAATCCACAGTATCTTCCCCGCGGGAGAAACTTCCAAAAAGAACGATTGTTGTTCCAGGGAATTGTTGTTGGAGTTCTTTTTCTAATCCTGAGTCGACAAGGAGCTTGAGATTTTCTGCTCTCTTCTGTGCGATGACATCTGCGCTGTCCTTGAGCTCCACGAAATTGGCAAGCGGGCTTTTTTTGATCGTCACGGCTTCGTTGAGGCCGGCGAGTGCCTTACCCACTGCAGTCGGCGAGACCTCAAGAAGGCGGGCGATCTGCCCTTGAGTGAGCGCTTCGCCTGCTTTGATGCACAAGAGGCGAAAGATGCTCGCTTGGAGCTTTGTAAACCTATATGTATATATATCCATTATAGTTTATGATAGTGAACTAAAGCTTATAATCTTTTCGCCAATCCTGGCAAGAGGAAAGGTTTAAAAACAGCCATTTTCTCCACAGTCGATATTGCCCCGGTGGTGTAGTCCGGCCAATCATTTCGCCCTCTCGAGGCTTGTGGC
>CAZRZZ010000117.1:0-3086 GCA_964604755.1 uncultured Methanosarcinales archaeon
GCTCATTGATCTGCCGTCCTGTCGGATGCGCAATGATGTCGATATGGTCGTTTTGCATCGCGGTGATGATGCGATCGGTCATCACCTTCTTTGCCTGCCGGAATGCACTGTGGATGCTGCCGATCACGATATCGAGATTCTTGAGGTACTTGTCCGCGATCGCGGGACTGCCGTCCTTTTCGATGTCGACTTCTGCGCCGACAAAGACGCGGATGCCGCCGACCTTTTTTTCAGCCTTTTCGATCGTCTTGCGGTACGCGGCAAGCTCCGGGCCTTTCATGCCGTGCGCGATGCGAAGCATCCCTGCATGATCGGTAATGCAGATATACTTATGGCCAAGAGCCTTTGCAGCCCTGATCATCTCTTCTGCGCTTGCCTGCCCGTCAGACTGTTTCGTATGCATTTGCAGGTCGCCTAGGATCTCATCGCGCTCGATGAGGTTTGGGATCCTGTTTTCCTTTGCTGCTTCAAGCTCGCCTTCCATCTCGCGAAGCTCCGGCGGGACGTACTGGAGTCCAAGCTCCTTGTATATCCCTTCTTCAGTCCTGCCTGCGATCTGTTTCTCCCCCTTGAAGAGGCCGTATTCGTTGAGTTTGTATCCTTTCTCCTGCGCGATCCTGCGCGTCTCAATATTGTGTGCTTTGGACCCGGTAAAGTATTGCAGTGCGGCGCCGATGCTCTTGTCGTCGACGATGCGCAAGTCGACGTGCGCGCCGTCAGCGAGAAGAATGCTGCTTTTCGTTCTGCCTTTCGTGATGACTTTCTTGACGCCTTCGAGTGTTGTGAAGAAGTCCATCGTCCTCTGTGGATCCGTGCTCACGCAGAGAAGATCGATGTCGCCGATTGTCTCCTTGTGCCGGCGCAGGCTTCCTGCAATATAGACCGCCTTAACTTCAGTACGGCTTTTGAGGCTGCTGACGAGTTCAAGCGCGTCCTGCATGGCAGTATGGATAAGCATTCGGCCAGCTCCTGTTTTTGCAAAGCCGATGTTCTCAAGAATCTTCCTTTCGGTTTTTTCTCCGAGCCTTTCGATCTTGCTGATCTTGTGCTTGCGTGCGGCGCGCTCAAGGTCCCTGACTGTCTTGACGCCAAGCCTTTTGTAGAGAAGCATTGCAGTTTTCGGGCCCACTCCCTCGATATGCATGACCTCGTCCTTGATGGGGACTTTTTTACGAAGCTTCTCGAGATAGGCAAGCTTTCCAGTCTTGAGGATCTCTTCAGCCTTCTCGGCGATGCTCTCCCCTACTCCGGGGATCGCATCAAGTGCTTTTCTTCCGCCAACTTTATAGATCTCGGCGAGATCTTTTGGATAGGATTCGATTGTCTGCGCAGCGCGCCGATACGCGCGCGGCTTGAACTCGATCTCTTCGATCTCGAGGAGGTCGGCGATCTCGTAGAGGATGTCCGCTATGTGCTTGTTGATCATGGCTTGACGTTCCGGTCAGTAGTCGATGAAGAGGACGGTTTTCTTCTGCACATCATATTCGTGCTTGCGCTTTTTCATCTGCGTGACAAGATAGGCGCGGCGGACAAGGGACGCAGGGATCTTGCGTCCGCCCGTGAGGATGACGTGCGTCTTTCCACGTGCGTCGACGATGTCGAGAAGCTCTTTTGTCGTGATAAGATTGAAGTGGAGCGCGTAGAGGATCTCATCGAGGATCAGAAGATCGCAGGACTGGTCATGCAGGATCTTGCGGACCTTTTTGAGGCATTCCTTGGTGAGCCGCTCATGCAGGTCACGGTTCTTCTTGCCGACGATGAACTTGACGGCCCCGCACAGCTCTATGGTGACGTTCTCATGCTGCTGCAGGTGGAGGTACTCCCCCATGTTCGTGCGCCCCTTAAGAAAGCAGAATATCCTGACCGTCTGGCCATGGCCAAGGCTGCGCACCGCATGGCCAAGCGCAGCTGACGTCTTTCCCTCGCCGTCGCCGTAGTAGATGATGAGTTCCCCTTTCTGTTCCTCGACAATCGGCACAGGAAGCGTATCTGAAATAGGCCGTCGAAGCCGCCGCGATATCGTGGGTATTGGTCGGGACATGGCCTCACCTCCGTTTGCCTTGAGTCTCCTTGTACATGGCCATGATCTCATCGCTTGTCGTCGCCTGCTTTGCGCTCTTGTCCGGCCTTGGCCGCAGGATGCGCGGGAACCGAAGCGCAAGCCCCTCTTCTTCTGCAAGCGGGGCCTGCCCCACCGCGCAGGTGTGCACGGGACTCTTTGTGATCTCGCCGCCACGCACCTCAATGACAAGGCGCGGCTCATAGAATGTATCCGGCGCCATCGCTTCGCTGATGAGGACATTGCGTGGCGCCTTGGAGCGCTTGTATTCCCGAAGCTCCTTCGTAAACGTAATCAAATCCTCATCGCTAAACCCCGACCCCACTTTGCAGACTGTCTCGAAGCGGTCGTCCTCTGGGTTATAGCTTGCGCACAAGAGCGCGCCGAAAGCACCTGATCGCTTGCCCTCTCCTGCGTAGGATCCGACGATGACAAGGTCAAGCGAATCGCTAAGCTCATCGACATATTCTTTTTTCCACTTGATCCACACCCATGCGCGGGCTCCTGCGCGATAAAGAGAGTCCTTGCCTGTCGCTTTGCAGATGATTCCTTCAGTTCCGCGTGCAAGCGACTCTTTGAAGAAGGCGATGATGCAGTCAAGGCTCTCGCTCTCGATTCTCGTGACTGCCTCGATGCCCCTCACGCCTGGCTTGATAATCTGCCGAAGAAGCTTTGCCCGCGCCGGATAGGGGTCATCAAGACAGGATACTCCGTCATGGGAGAGGACGTCAAAGAGGACATACTTGACAGGGATCTTCCTGACGTACGTGTCGACGTCGTGCTTTCGCCGTCTCTGCATGATGAGCTGGAAGGGCAACAGGTTTCCCTTCGCATCGACGGGGACAGCTTCCCCGTCAAGGATGCACTGCCTTGCCTTGATGCCGTTTTTTACTGCGAGCGCGACGTCGGGATATTGATGCGTGATGTCCTCAAGACGGCGGGAGAAGAGCTTGACATGATCGCCGTCCTTGTGGGCCTGGATGCGCTCGCCGTCGAGCTTGTCTTCGGCCGCGATGAGGCCCTTGAT
>CAZRZZ010000117.1:3096-3464 GCA_964604755.1 uncultured Methanosarcinales archaeon
TTCGATGCTCTCGACGCGCTGGGCAAGCATGCTTCGAATCGGCCTTCCAAGCTGTACCCCTCCCTTGATTTCCTTTTTTTGCTTTTTCCCCTTTGCCGCGACAGCCTCTTTTGCGACCGCGCCGATGTCAGAAGAGACATTGAACATCCTCTCGAGCACCCTGCGATGCTCTTTTCCGCCAAGAAACGCGATCGCAAGGCTGTCAAGGATCGTCATGTCGCCGGTTCCAAGACGCATTGTGCCCTGCGTGATGCGCACGATGTACTTTGCCTCATCCGCGCTCGCCTTCTTGAGGAGATTGGCAAATGCGCTGATCTTTGTTTGCTGGCTTCCCGCCCCGGACATGTCCGCGATCTTGTGCATGGCCC
>CAZRZZ010000118.1:0-3447 GCA_964604755.1 uncultured Methanosarcinales archaeon
TTCCTATGCAGACAGAGCGCAGCAGTGCCCCTAATTTCACTTTTAGGACAGAGCCCTGTTTTCCGAAAGATTTAAATATATCAATTGATATATTGTCGTCCATGACAACCCAGCAATTAAAGAATCCATTCATAAGATCTCCCACCCTCGATACAGTTCTTATGGTAGAAAGAACTATCGAAGAATCCAGTGGAGAATACAACCGGACAGGTCTCTGGAAGAGCCTTCCCAGGAAAGTAATGTGGCAAACCTATCTTGTCATTCTTGAGTACCTTGAGAGCATAAATAAAATTGCAATTGATAAAGAAGGAAAGATTGCATATATATGGAATCCTGCTCTTGCAAAGAAATTACGAATGAGAAAGGAGATTAAAATATGATAAAACCTTCACGAGTCGTATTTATGGATGATCATCTCGAAGAAAGTTTCAATTCGCTGAAGGAAGATGATCCTATCAAGAAGGGTATTGTGAGAGCAATTCGCGATTTGAAGGAAAATGCCTTCTCAGGTATTCAAGTGCCAAAACGATTAATTCCAAAAGCATACATTCAGAAGTACAGCATTAACAACTTATGGAAATATGATCTGCCAAATGGATGGAGATTACTGTATACCGTAACTCCAGCCAATGAAGTCGAGTTGATTTCTGCGATTCTAGAATGGTTTAACCATAAAGACTACGAAAGGAAAATGGATTACTGAGGAAAACTGCCCTCTTCCTTTTTTAGGACTTCAAATTTATTGAGTTTAACTATATATTATAAATTTGATACTGCATGTGTTATGATATCCTGTTTTTTTTCTTCATTCCTGCTTATCCCCAAGCGGAAGAAGAAAAAGAAAAGAAAGGATGCGCCGCTTCAACTGACACTATGGAGGGACATTGGTGGGTGTTGAAGGCGGCGCACCCCCACACAGCCTAGCCAAAAAAGTGTGTGAGCGTTTGCTGGTCCTGCGGCACAATCACTTCATCGATTGGCACATTGATCGCTTCGAAGATGTTTGCGACGGCGGGCAGGATCTGGTTTCGGATGTAATATTCGGGATCGTACGCGCCGGCCTCTTCGGGAAGCCGCGCGCGCTCGAAGATCCTCCCTTCTCCTTTTGTGATGATGTATTTGATGATCGAGCCCGGCCCGACGGGGATGCCAAGCTCCTCCATGCGCCGCGCTACATCAACATAGGGAAGCTGGCTTTCATATTCTGATATATCCTTTTGGAGGTGGCTGTAGATGATGAGCTCCTCATGGGGGATCTCCTGGTTATGGAGGTTGCGCACGACCTGGCGGACATAGTTGATTGGTATTGACAGGTCATCTTCGCGAAGGATGAGCTTGATGATATCCTCTTTTGCCGCTTTGGCGATTGGTGACCAGTTGCGGCGCGGTGCATGAATGCCGATGAGTTCACACGTCCCGTTGAGACGCAGGAGCGCCATGCGGCGCTGCCCCATCCTGGTCGGAAGCACGAGCGCCTTGCTGTAGAACGCGGCGATGTCGACATCCATGCGCGAGGGCAGAAGGAAATTGATCCTGTCGATGAACTCCATCGCATCCATCATGTCCTTTTTTCCCATCGAGACAAGCATGCTCTCCTGGTCGGATACGAGCACGACAAGGCCCTGCTCAACCGCTTTTTCCTGCACAAGACGCAGGGATTGCCCGCAAAGCGCGATAGCTGCCTTATGGCAGCACGCGTCAAACCAGCGGGAGTGCGGGTTAGACAAGAGCAGGGAAAAGCGGTTCGCGATCATCTTCAGCGCCCAGGACGTTGCCCTTGTTCTGGTGTTTTTCTCTGCCTGGAATCTCCCGAGCGCGTCGTGCTTGCGCCGGATCAGTGCACCGGCGATTGCGGGCAGGAATGCGCGCGGGTCCTTGCAGAACCACCGCGGCGCTTCGCCCGGCACGTACTCGCGCTCCTCCTGCGGACAATCCGCATTAAGACTCTTCTTTGCTATGTTGTGGTGTGCGATGAGCGCGGGGTAAAGATGCCGAAAGTCCAGGAGCATGACATCCTTGTAGAGCCCCGGCACGGAATCCGTGGCAAATCCCTGTGTTGACACGACGCGTTCTCTGACTGTGCTGGCGCTTGGCCTTGCCGGGATGAGAACACACTCCTGCACGCACATCTTCATCGCGTGCCACTCGGCGATCTGGGAGGCGCTTGCCCGGCAGACATCAAAGAGGGGAACGCAGATCTCCTCTGCGAGCGCGGCAAGGCGTGGGAGTGCCTTCTCGAAGATGCGCTTGATGCGCGCACAAAGAAACAGGCTTGCCTGTTCGTGGCGTTCAAGCTCGTCTGGTGCATGATCCCATGCATGGGAGAGCGCTTGAACATCAAACTCGATCTTCTGCTCGCCAAGCATCTTCTGCGCGACCTCCTCGAGCGCGAACGAGTCGCTTATGATGTCATCACAAAGCACGTTCTTGACCGCCTTGAACATGTCGACGTGCACGATGCCGCGGATGCGCTTGGCTGCCGTCGTCCGCGTGAAGCTTGGTGCACTATAATCCATGCCGATATCAAAGGGGATGCCGTGCTTGTCTGCGCGCGTCTTCAGGTACGGAAGATCAAAGCTATCACTAAAATATCCGACGAGCACGTCGGGCTTGTACTCGAAGAGCAATTCCTTGAACCGCAGCAGAAGCTCTGCCTCGTTCTTTACAATCTCCACGTATTCGAGGTCCGTCTGGTGCGGCTTGTACGTGACGATGCGCTTGAAATCGTCTCCATACAGGCTTAGGACGAGGATGGGGTACTCATCGGCAAGCCCGCTTTTCTGTGGCTGATACGTCTCGACGCGCATCGCGAGCGTGCGTGGCGCAAGCGTCGGAGCATCAGCGATTGGCCGTATGGATGTTGCCTTAAGGATGTAGTCCGAGCGGAACTTGCCGTGCACAAATTCCCCCTCGACGTCGATTTGGCTCATCGGCAGGATGCCATTATGCAGCAGGTATTGGGGCCGGAAGCGAAGGTCCGCCTCAAGGACGCAGTCCACCTCCTGCATCGCGGCGAATTCCCTGGCGAGCACAAAGACTGCAAACGGCGTGTTTGCATGCACGCGCAATGCGGTGATCCTCTCATCGTCATGAATAACCGTTTCAAAGACGGCCTGCGTGACGCAAAAGAGCTGGTTCTTGTCCCTTACCGCAAGCCCTATTGCCATGCGGCGCAGCTGCTCGTGATTCACGTGCGGCTTTGGGATCACGTAAAAATGCGGCGTGTAGCTTGGATCGATGACCGTGATCGTGCGTCCATCGGTCGTCCTGCCAAATATCAAGGTCTGCAGCCGGTTCTCCTTCACTTGGTAAGAAATATCCACCGGGTACAGCTGCAGGCTTGGCATACGAAGAAAAAGCATATGTTATCATATAACCATTGGTATATGGGATACATATGTATATACCTGTCTCTTATACACATCTGACGCTGCCGACGATCTTACG
>CAZRZZ010000119.1:0-3392 GCA_964604755.1 uncultured Methanosarcinales archaeon
ATGCAGGGGACTTGTGCTTTGGAAAGAAAGGGGTGAAAGAGAAATAAAAAAGAAAAAATAAAGAAGAGATAGTATCAAAAAATCACCTCCTTCTTACCGTAAACACGCCCATGTCAACGACACGCACCGTCCGCGGCGAGAGCTCGACAGGGTTTTGCGCGCTGACAGGGTCGTCGTTATACGTCCTCGCATCGACGTAAAAAAAGTCAATGTTGACTGTATGCGCCCTCGCTGTGCCCCCGATGTGCGTGATGACGACTCCCGTCGTGTTCGTCGTCCGCGCGACACGCAGGTCAGGCACGCTCGGCCCCGAGTAGCGATGGACATCATCACTTCCCGTCGCGTGCAGGTGGAATGTGCCAAGCGCACGAATGAGCGGCCGATAGTACTGCCCGGCATACGAGTGATTGCTGTACTCGTTTCCACGGACCGGCTGGAACCTGACGTGATGCGTGTCGTCATGATAAAGAAGGCCGCCTAGTTCTGTTCGCGTATTGGCAAGATCCGCAGAAACAATGTTGCCGATGCTGCGGTGGACCTCTTCATCCTGCAGTGCGCGCAAGAGGATGTTGAGGCGCACAAGGTTGAGCGAGTCGAGCGATTCAAGGTCCGGCGTCTCGTCGTAGAGCCGTCCTTCATCATCACTTCGAGGATGATGAGTCTGCGTCTGCAGGCGGCGCGTCTCGTCAAGAAGGCGCTCGCGGTCGAAGAGAAGGCTGCGCAGCTGCGGATCATCATGAATGCGGCGCAGCAGATAAGCATCGTTTGCGAACGGACGATAGCCGATGGCATAGGAAACGTCTCGCACAAACCCTTCAGGAGGTAGCGCGCCATGCACTGCAAGAACTGATGTCATGAGCCGCCGTTCTTCCTCATGCCGGTTGGTACGGAGCGTCCGTTGAAATTCTTCAAGTTCTCCCCTGCTGATTCCCGCCCGGTCCAGGTCATACATAATGCGCTCAAGACCGCGGTATTCAAAGCCCATGTAGCCACGCAGCCAGTGGCTCTGCTGGCCTGCGTCAAACCACGGAGCGTGCTCAGCGGGGGACGGGACCAGAGGCCTATTGCGGGAAAACAACATAACCTGTTGGGTAGTCCCCTCATCATGCTGAATAGTCTCTTCCTGTGCTGGTCGAATGTCTGTCGTCCGGTCTTTTGTCGCCTCTGTAGCCGTCGGGACTCCAACAGTCAATGCTATTGTAAGGAGTCCTCGTCGTAGGGCATGCGCCATCATTCTCTCTTTTTAGGGCAACCTCAAGAAGACCGGAAGAGAAAGGAAGATATACAATGATATAAACTTTCCGCATGAGCAAACTTTTTATACAAGTTTTTGGTTGATTCTTCCCGGTGATAGCATGGTCAGGTCCCCGTTCCGCCCGTCGCATCTTGAGGTCATCTGCGGCCCGATGAGGTGCGGCAAGTCCGCTGAGCTCATCGCACGCCTTGACCGCTTCGATCAGACAGATTATGCGTATCAGGTGTTCAAGCCGGACAGGGACACGCGCGACGGCCCGTTTGTGGTCACACGGCGAGGAAATCTTAAGATTCCCGCCCCTTTCATCGATTCTGCGGATCCAACAATACTCTTTGCCCAGCTGGGCGCGGATACAAAAGTTGTCGCATTCGATGAGAGCCAGTTCTTCGGGCCTGCATACCTTCATGTGATGGAGAATCTTCGACGGCAAGGAAGGTACCTTATTGTCTCCGGTCTCGATCTTGACTTCAAGGGAGAGGGGTTTGGGATCATGCCGGAGCTTATGAGCCGCGCGAACAAGGTCACAAAGCTGACGGCTGTATGCAAACACGTGGATGAGAAGGGATTAGAATGCCAGGCGGAGGCGACGCATACGATCAGCCTTCTTGACGGAAAGCTGGCACCATATGAAGCGCCCATCATTCATGTCGGTGATGAGGCGTATTCTCCCCGCTGTATCGAGCACCACACCGTGCCAGGACGGCCGACGTGATGATAGAAAAAAACCACTCTACTCTTACCAGACTTTTGGGATCTTGATCTTTGGCCCCTTGCTTATCCTGACATTCTCTGCGATGCGCTCGACATCACCATCGAGGGTCGCAAGGTAGGACGTGCCATTTTCTGGCGTGAACGTGAATGTGGTAATATAATCGTCGAACATGCCGACCTTTCGCAAGAGTTCCCTGCTCCCCCCATAAAACCGATGCCCGGTGACAAGGTTCACACTGTTGGCTACAAGGTGGAGAAGGCCCATGTCGCCGCCGACGATGCGGAAGTGATCCTCGACGTCCTGCACTCCCATGAACGGTTTGACGCCCCAATATCGGATATCAATAGTCGTCGCAAACAGGCAAGAGTAATTCGGATACGTCCGCTTGTGCTCGTCACCGTCGATGGTCAGATCGCCGATGATGGGCTCGAATACCTTGTGATGGTACGTTCCTGCTCTGCCAAACAGGCGGGAGATGATCGTGCGGGACAGGATCCATCCAAAACGCCAGTGGCGGAAGGTCTCCCATGAATGGTCATTTGGGTCCCTCTTGGCACGTCCTTCATTGTATTTTTGCAAAAACCCCGCAGGAAATCCCGCAGCGAAGAGGAACGCGAAGTCAGGATCAGCCCCCTTCCCCCTTGTGATTTCAAGCGTGCCCCGCGCAATCGCAGGGATCTTGTGCTTTGGGTCTTCCCCGTATGCATGGACCATCTTTTTGAGCAGCTTTTCGGGCCGAAGGTCCAAATCGAACGCTTTGGCAAAGAGATTGTTTGTGCCGCCGCACAACGGGAATACATATGGAAGATCGTCACCAAACGTGCGGATGAGATGCGTGAGCCCATACGTGAATGTGCTGTCCCCGCCCGTGATGCCGATGATGTCAACCTCATCCTCGCGGAACTTTTTCATGATGTTGGGGATGTGATCCTTTGATTCGCTGATGACAAATTCGCCAAAATTCCCAAGAAGCCCCTGGAGCCGCTCTTCAAGATTCTTGTGGCGCTTGATTGTCCCGGCGTTCGGGTTCACGATGATGCCAAAGCGTGCCATACGGTTCGCGCAAACATGATTGTATATAAAGTTGGTTGTGCGCAACAGGTTAGAAGAAGCATACCCCTCCTTTTGATAATGGTTCGCATCGCATATGCTCCTCTCGACCGTGCTCAGCGGTAGGGGTGTGTGCGCGGTTCTTCGCGAACAAAAGTCCCGAAGTATCCGCGACAATAGTAGTCGCAATATGCCCTGTCAAAGCGGATGGGGCGGCCCGGGAAATCCTGAAATTTGTATTTCACGTCCACAAGCCCTATGATACCATAAGCACGGAGCAAGTTGACGTGCGGCAGTGTTCCGATGGGGTTATGATGCCTGTCTTGGATCAGTATAAGGGTGCCGATGTCGATTGCAGGCGCGTAAACCGGCTGC
>CAZRZZ010000120.1:0-3233 GCA_964604755.1 uncultured Methanosarcinales archaeon
GAGATCATGCCTAGTCTCGTGGGCTCGGAGATGTGTATAAGAGACAGTTCTGGGCATGCGCAACGTGGACTCCCCCTTTGCCATCGCGATCGCGGCATCAAGGCCTCCGACGCCGACTGCAACCATCGCGCAGCTCCCGGAGGTCGGCGTGTGGCTGTCCGACCCGACCATGAGCTTTCCAGGGACGGTGAAGCGCTCGACATGCAGGTGGTGGGATATCCCGTTTCCTGGCATCGAGTAGATCGCGCCGAACTTCGAGCACATGTCTCGCAAGAACAGGTGGTCATCCATGTTCTTGTTGTCCGCCTGCAGGAGGTTATGGTCGATATACTGCACGACCTTCCCGGGCCTGACCATTGGCGCGCCAAGCGCCTCGAACTCAAGCCAGACCATCGTGCCCGTCGCATCCTGCAGGAGCACGTGGTCCACGCGAACAGTCACCTGCTCTCCTGGCGACATCGTGCCGTTGACAAGATGCTCTTTGATGATCTTTTCTGCCAGCGTCAATCCCATACCTTACCCCCGTCCATCAATCTGTTTTGGGACTTATCTTACCACATCATGGTATTCAAAAGAGTCATTCCTTGGCATTTATTAAATTATTCCTGAACCCTGTCAAGATACGCTTCGAATGCCTCGCCAAAGGGATTCTTTTCTTCGATGCAGCCGATGCGGATCGCGTCGAGCTTTTGCCGTTTTTCGACAAATTTTGTGCGCGCCTCCCCGATCTTTTCCTTTTGACGCAGGTATTCCTGCTCGATCGCATCAAACTCTTCCTGCGCTTCGAGATTGTACGCGTATACATTCTCCACGTCACGCTTCGCATCCTTGATCGGCGCTGAGCAGACGCCGAGGAGCGTCGCATCGAATCTTTCATCGCCAAACAAGGTGGACGAGGTGATCTCGTCGGGGATGTCAGTATCAATTGGATACATCTTCTCTGAAGGCTCTTCTTTGGCTTGGCTTGCCGGCGCCGTCTCTGATGGATTTGTTTCTGGCTGGGCTGGAGCGGGCGCGGCGGAGGGCGCAAGGTCTGCAGCATCGCTCTCGCTGATAACTTCCAGCGGTTCCTCCGGCGGAGCCGGGTTCGCGGAGAAGAAATAGACTGTCGCGCTTATCATGACGGCAAGGAGGGCCACGACGATGACAGAGGTCTGCGGCGGTCTTCGCCCAAACACCTGGCGGGTTCGGCGTCTTGCACGGTACAGATGCACCGCGGTGCGTATCCTTGCAGATATCCCTTGCAGGCGTTCTCCGATTCTCATCGTTCACATCGATTGTCGCCGTCCCCATCGCTTCCGTACCCAATGGAGCAGCCCTATCCTTGGCCTTTTGATTTTGACGATGCGCGCGGGTGCCTTGCTCTTTTTGATCTCGATAGCGTCTCCCTGCCGGAGACGGAGGATATCCGGGTCATTATCGAAGGCGAGGTCGGCGTCCTTGCGCAAGAGGCGGATGAGGATCGTGCTGCCCGGGCCGACGATGATCGGCGCGATTTGCCTTGTCGTATTGTTGAACGCGATGCCGATCCCCTTCCTGAACGTCTTTCTTGTTATCGAATAGAAATATGCCGTCGAGCCAAAGGGCGTTGCGATGATGACCCCGTCTCCGATGAGTTCGCCGTCTACGTCCTTCCCGTCGATGCTGACGGCAAAGCGCACGGCCTCCGGGAGGTGGCGGTTGCGCAGCACAATATCGTTTGCGCACTCCCTTGTCGCGAATGTCCTGCCCTTTCGGATGACGCGCGCCGCAAGCTTCATGTGCTCTTCGATGTCAAGCTCGCGGCTCTTGAGTTGGTGCAGCACGTCCGTGAGCAGGTCAACATTGCATTTCTTGCAGATGTCGCTGTCGCGGATGAGAAGTTTTGGCGCGGAGGGATATTTTCTTTCTGCATACAAGAACGTCCCGTCGCCGCCGATGCAAATTACAAGATCAGGGGAGCTCTTGACAAGGGAGAATCCGTTTTCAACGAGCGTCTCCTTGACGTTTGCGACGTTTCCCGCATTCTTGCCCACCACAGTGATTTTCTTGATGATACCACACCTCGCATAGTATATAAATGAACGGTCTTTTTATGTCTTGTGGGTTTAAAAGCGAGCGTGCCTAGAGGAGGTGAGCGCTCAAAAGCGCAAGCGCCCCGTCGCAATGCGGGCAGCGGTTGTCAAGCTCGCGCTTGACATTCATGATAAGAGGATAACCGTCCTGCGTAGGGTAGATGAGCGTGACGATCTCTTCATGGTCGAGTTCGTATCGAGCGTTATTGAACCTTAGCACAAAGTCGCAGGATGCGCATTCGAATTCGAGCCGGGCATAGTCAGCCATAGTACAACCAAGGAGAATTTCACTTATATACTTTATGCACGGGGATGTGGCTCCTTATGGCATCATCCCTGAAGCTGTGCAAGGATCGCCTTGCCGAATGCCTGCGCAGCATCTGGTCCGTTTGCCGTGATGAGCCTTCCATCGATCACGACGGGCGCATCGACAAAGGAGGCCTTTCCGTCGTGCTCAAGGATGTCGGACGTCTTTTTTCCGTCAATCTTGCCCTTCCATACGGTCGCCTTCTTTTTTTCGATGACTCCGCTTTGTGCAAGGACGGCAGCAGGCGCGATGCAGATGGCAGCAAGCACATTTTTGGCAGCGACAACATTACGAAGGAGCTTTGGGACTTCGGGATAATTCATGAGCGTCGGAGCGCCGGGGCCGCCGACAACGACTACGGCGTCATACGCGCTCACATCAATCTGCTTAATTGCAAGGTCCGGCATGACCTTTCCACCAAGTGCGCCAGTCGCTTCACGGAGCGTCGGCGCTGCGACATCGCATTCCACACCACCATCTTCAAGAACTTGCTTTGTCACCAGGAGCTCTTCGTCACGGAAATTCTCCTGTGCGATGATGAACACGGCTTTTGGCATCACTTGTGGCTTTGTGCAAGCGGCATTATATGTTTTTCGATGATAGAAGGAATGTCGGCTTGCGCAACCCCATGAAGCCACACGCCGTCTGGATACACCATAATGTTTGCGCCAAGTGCGCACTTGCCAAGGCAGCCCGTCTTGTTGACGCGCACGGCTTCCTTTAATCCAAGTTCTTCGACGGCAGACCTGAGGCTGTCCACAAGCTGCATCGAGTCTTTTGCCGCGCAGCATGCACCCTGCACACGCTCATTGGTGCATACAAGAATGTGCTTTTGGTAAGGGGTGTTTTTTTGTTCCATGTCAGAATCACGC
>CAZRZZ010000121.1:0-3222 GCA_964604755.1 uncultured Methanosarcinales archaeon
AGCACTTCAAGGGCATGCGAAACGCCGTCCGCTGCATCGCGCGCGCAACGATTGGGATTGAGCAATCAGAGCAGGTTTGATTAGTGTGATGCTGTGGAGCCGTTATCGTTGCCGTATCCGCATCGGTGATGAGCCCCTCTCGTCTTCACGTTTTAGGGAAGGAAACGGAGCCTCTGAGGCGTACACTTAAATAGTATAACGCACTTCTCTGTTTTATGGGATTAATCGATCGCATTCAAGTCTTCACCGTCGCCGCTTTGTCGACGGCCTTGATGACCTGTACATCGAGTAGTGCAGCACCAGAGCCGCCGCTACCCGACCAAGAGGCAACGACGGGCCAGGAAGTCCGATTGCAAAGAGTAGAAGGCGACGTGCTTGACTATGCCGTGCAGCACAGTTTCTACCACCGGGGGCGATTTTCCTACGACTTTATCGATTTCTCCTCGCAGACAACCTTTACTGCACGGCGATACGATTCCCGTGCCGAGTTTTTCATCGCCCCCGATGACAGTTGCTATGTCGGCGTCATCCATCTTGCTAATGATCACCACGAGATGGATATCCTTATTGGAGATATGAATGCATTCCCCGATAATGCTCCAGGCGCATGCAGGAATGTCGTGCATTACCGCGAGGCAGGCGGCACGTGGATGCGCCTCCATCCAGAACGGCATGGCGACGAAATTCACATCAGAGGTGCGCCTGCGCATGTCAGTGATGATACTGCGCTTCTGATGTTTGCAAGCTTCCTGACGCTCTACAATGATGCCATGCAAGAGCTTCGCATCCAGGAGAGAATCCTTGCGGATTATCGCTCCCGGCAGCAGACCGAATAAAGCACTAAACTACCATCTCACATAATCGTTCCTGTTCGGGCCAACGCCGATAGCAAGAAGCCGAAGGTCGCTTGAGCGTCCAAGCTCGCTCTCGATATCAGAGAGCATCCGGCAAATAGTTCCTGGCAAATCTTTTGCCGTTTTGCATTTCCGAAGATCCTCATCAAATCCCCCATACGAGCGCAATTGGGGCTTGAGTCTCTCAAACAAGCGGTTGTCGCTTGGCGTCCAGAAGTGCGCTTTTTCATAGGGGCCGTTGCCTCGGTCCAAGAGGTACTGCCAGGTAATTGGTATATCTCCAGTTCCTTGCATCACGTCAATCTTGTTGATGACAAGATGAGTTACACCATTCGTCCGGACAGCGCGTCGAAGTGTGGGCATCGACAGCGCGCCGACCATGCGCTGCCTGCCGGTCACGGAGCCAAACTCATGCACCTTGAGCTGCTTATACAACTGTGGATAGCGATCTTCGGTGAATTCTTCAGGGAACACGTGCGTGCCTACTTTTGTCTCGTACGCCTTGCACACGCCAAGCACGTTCTTCAGATAATGCGGCGCAACGCCCATGCTCAGCGCAACGATGCCCGATGTTGTATGCGATGATGTCGTGTTTGGCGGCAGGCCTTCGACGACATCGAGCAGGAACCCCTGCGAGACCTCGCCAAGAATCTCTTTTCCTACAAAGAGCATGCCCTCACAGAAGCCGCTGATGTCAGTGACGGACGGTGCGATTTCCACTCCTGCCTGCCAGTACTCGTCGACGATCCGTTCGATATTGAAGGCGAAGCGGCGGCGATCCATGAAGCGGCTAAAGTTGGAATCGAACGACAGCCCACATTTTCGGAGCTGTGCGACGCGTCGCTCGTCCTTTTCGGAGATGGCATCAAAAAATGAACGAAAATCCGCAGGCGTCGCGCCAAAGACGTGCCTGATGGTCGCGACCGCCTTCTCGCAATGATACCTGACGTTCTCCACGAACGCATCCTTGTCCAGAAGCGTGAATGCCCGGATGCCATCGCGGCCGGCAAGGTCGACGTACGCAGGGCCGATGCCGCGCGCCGTCGTCCCCGTTGGCGTTCCAAAGCGCTTTGCGCGGAAATGCTCGGACGCAAGGTCGCGTATTCGGTGATAGGGAAAGATAAGCGACATCTTATCGGAGAAAAAACTCGTGTCGAGCGGATCATGGCCAAGGCGTTTTCGGATCTCCTCAAGTTCCCACTTGAGGGAGAGCAGGTTGCACACGACGTGCGATCCAAAGATATGCCGCATCTCTTTGTGCTTGATTCCGGAATCGTAGAGCTTGCAGACGATCGTATCGCCAAGCGCGTCGGGCGCATCGAGCGTGATCGTGTGCCCTGCATTGTCGCCGCCGTTGGATTTGACGACGGCATACACGCGGTCCTCAAGGTTAAGGAGGGAGGGATCGTCGATGACGCGGTCGATCCAGGCGCCCTTTCCCTCATCCCCCGTCTGCAATCCGACCACAGCGTGAAGTGCCATGCCAGGCCGGGATGTGCCCGCCCTTTTATTGTTTGCGGAAAGCAAGGTATAAATATCTCTCCTGGCTGCATAGCGGCATGCTTCTCAAAAACTGCGCATACCTTGTCACCCAAGACGATAAACGGCGTGTTCTGAGAGGATACAGCGTCAAGATTGACGGCGACACGATCGTCAAGATCGGCAGGGTCATGCGTGCATCAAGAGGTGAGGAGGTCATTGATTGCTCAGACAAGGTCGTGCTTCCCGGCCTCATCAATACGCATACCCACCTTGGCATGCACAGCCTTCGTGGCATCTGCGACGACGCAGAACTCTTCGACTGGCTTGACATCGTCGTCAAAGAGGAGAAGAAGCTTAGCGCGAAGCAGATTATCGACAACACGCGCGAAGGCATTCGCGAAGCGATCCGCTTTGGAACGACGAGCATCTACGACTCCTACCGCCTTGCTGACGAACGCCTCGATCTTTTCACGAAGATGGGCATGCGCGGATGCATCTCCTCGACGATCCGCGGAAAGGCAGACATCCAGGCCTCTAGGGCGTTCATCAAGAAGGTGCTTGGCATGAATCAAAGGCTCGTCGCCCCCGTCGTTGCCGCGCACTCGACCTTCAGCACAGACGAGGACGTGCTGCATGAGGTCATCGACATGTCTGAAGAGTATCGAATCCTGCGGCGCCTGCACATTGGCGAGACACGAAAAGAGAGGTTCATGACCTTGCAGCGCACGGGAGCGCTTCCCATCCACTACCTTGACCGTATCGGGTTTTTGGGTCCGCTTGCGCTGCTCGTCCACTGCATCTGGATCACGAAATCCGAGGTCCGGCTCATCGCAAAGACCGGATCAAAGGTCAGCCACAACCCGATGAGCAACATGAAGCTCGCCTC
>CAZRZZ010000122.1:0-3185 GCA_964604755.1 uncultured Methanosarcinales archaeon
ATTCGCGTCGTTGCAGTCAAGCGCGGTCGTGCGGATGCATGCGGAGGGTGAGTTTGCCTGATACCCATCGCGATCATTATCGACGCAGGGACGAGCACAGCGTCCGACGTTAGGATAGAACCTGCCAAAAAGGCTTGCGGTCGTCGAGAAGCACTTATACCCTGAAGCGCAGCTCAGCTCCACGGAGTTGAGCCCAGCGCTTCCGCATTGCCTCTCGATCACATGTGTCTCGTCGGGACACGTATCAACCGTCACCGTCCCTGAACTAAAAACCTCAACCCCGCCAGCCACGTTCGGGTACGTGCCGTCATCGCTATCCCTGCAGGGAGCACAGCGTCCGACATTGAAGTATGTCTTGCCAAAAATGCTCGCGCGCCCCGGGACACACTTGGTGCCATAGGGGCAGCTAAGATCGACCGAGTCGAGATTACCTCTTGTGCCGCATCGTTTCTCGTAGACATGCGTCGCGTCCTGACACGTATCGACAGTCACTGTCGTCGAACCAAGCGGCTCGACGCCGCCACCAACATTCTGGTAAGCACCTCCATCGCTATCCCTGCAGGAACTCGTCGCCTGACCGATGACAGATAAGCCTCCGTTGACCCCCGACCAAACGATCGCAAGGCCGACCACCGCAACTATAGCCACGATGCCGACCATGATAAGAGCAGAACCCTTCTTCATCAAGATGAATCACCTCAGTTTTAGTTTCATAAACCTGATTTTCTCTGGAAGCAAAACCCCTATATAGATATATCGCTTTTAAGTCCTGGAAAATGTGGGCTTTGTGGGCAGACGAGAGAATGTCAGTTATTCCTATTGTCTTCAATGCCCTCATCAACAAGCTGATCGACTGGCTCGCCAGCATCGCCTTGCGGAGTGATACCCTCCTCTGCAAGTTGGTCTATTGCCTCCTTGAGCTGTCGTGCCACATCTTCGACCTTGACAAGGTATGTGACATCACCAAACTGCTCGACTGCGCAATCCTGGCAATAGCAGTCTGATGGTTTTCCTTTGATGCAGTATGCGGCTGGCTCATCACAGATCATGCACTTCTTGCTCATGGAAGGCAGGAAAAACAAAGAATTATTTAAAAATCTTCTGCTTCTGTAATGCACAAAACGAACAGCGATAAGCACCGCTCTCAGACAAGATCGTCGTCTTCCCGATCGTCGCCCTCAAACGTGTTCGCCTCTTCATACCCTTCCATGAACGCCGCTTCATGCGGATCAAGGCTGTCATCGCCATCGGCAGTATCCGGCCCGGAATAATCATTCATGGGCAGCTCGTCTTCCCAGTCGTCCACGTCTATCACCCTCTTTTCGCTTCCTTCTTGGGACGCGAAAAGTTGAAGGGTGACCTTATATAAATTTTATGCATATATAGTCGCTATATGTGCATATGGAAATTTGAAGAAAAACTGTTTTTGTATGTGAAAATACTGTGTATGTATACTGCCCTGGTCAGACTCTCTTTGGAGCATCCCGGTACGTCACGCCTTCCAGCGAGAATCGCTTCTCCCGCGCAACAAGATAGTGAGGGTCGCTCATTGTTGAGAGATCGCCAAAGAACGGGCTGATGTTCGCGTCTCCTACCGATTGGAGGATGTGCCCTGATGGCGATTGGACAGCCGCATCGAAGAATTCGAACTGGATATTTTCATGTCCGTGCTGCGCGAGATAGTCAAGATAGGCGTGCGCAATACTCCTTCCGCCGCAGCGCGCGATGAAGAGCGGATGGCCTTCAAACCTTCGCAGCGGCAAGAAACCGTTTGCTAAAGATGCGATGCGCTCAAGTTCGATCTGCACGCCATACCGTCGCGGAAGCTTCTCTTGCCGACAAAAATCATTATAGGAGAATGTTGGAAACGGCGGCAGCGCATGGTTGATACCGACTTGTAGATAATACGAATCCGCCTCGTCGATCTCGACGCCGCCATCCCACGCAGCATGCCCAAGCTGTCGCACAAGAGTCGGATTAGAAAAAAGTCCGCCTCCGTGCAGGACGAGCAGGATCTGCTCCCCATCTGCCGGGCTTCGCACATGATACTCGTCGGAATCAAGAAGACATAATCCGTTATGAAGCTCCTCATCATCTGACTCCATGCGCCAGGTGAGAAGTTCTGGAAGCGTGGCGATGAAGCCAGCCGTCGCATTGACGCGCGCTTGTGCGCGCGCTCGCGCAATATGGGCATCCCGATGCGCGATCACGCTCACCGCAAGATCACCATAGCACAGATCGTCGGCTGGCATCGTATCTTCCTCTTATCATATCCCAGAGCGTTCTTGACTTCTTGCCTGAATCAGGTCTTGGAGCTTGCCGCGGCGCATCGCGGTACGTCGCGCACGGCCCGAATACGCATGACGGTGCCTTCGGTTCTATCCCTACCAGTCGGCTGCCGACGTTATCAAGACGGAAGTCGCCGCCAGCCTCGCCGTCATCCATATTGCCAAGACACCATGAGCGCAACACGGTATTATTCATCTTCTTCTTGCTAAGGTATATCCCCATCGCCGTATCATGACCAGGGCTCCGAGGGTGCGCTCGTGAAAACACCCGATCTGCATATTCACCAAGCAAGTGGTTGTCGTCACGGGCAAGCCATTGCCAGACACGATTATTGAGTACTTCCTGCTTTGACAAGCGCGGTTTTGCAGACGAAGCGAGATATTCTCTGGAGAAGATTATGCCGTCAAGTGTATTCCACGCGCCATCCGGCAGGACCAATGCGCCAGAATGAAGCCAACTTTTTGCATTCAGTCTCTGCAAGTCCTGTGAATCCTGCACGAGCTTCATTCGCCCGTCAGGATGATATAGAATCGCATCACCGGAATCGTAATATACATCGAGCGACAGTTTTCCTTCGAGCCGGCCATGCATGATCTGCGCAGCACTCGCTGGAACAAAACCAGCTGCAATCAGCCCTGGTATCTGCTGATTGATCGGACCTCGAAATACTCGAAACTCAAAGTCTTGCATATCAGATGTTGAGATCATCGTCGTGGAACCGTCAAGAACCACCCTCTTTCGCGGGTGGCGTGATTGCTTCATATAATTTACGGGTGGTTCTTGAGCGTGCTCAGAAACCGCCGGCTGCTTACTCCGACTGCGGTTGGAAGATGTGTGCATTCGGCGATTTCTGACACTTCACAAAGTCCTCAATGGAACAAGTCTATAATACTATT
>CAZRZZ010000123.1:0-2354 GCA_964604755.1 uncultured Methanosarcinales archaeon
GTCCAACGCACATTGCGCGGCTTTCGGCCAAGCTTGAGCATGTTCTTCTCGCACTTCATTGAGCAAAAATAAAACAGTTTGCCGTCCTTTTTCACGAACATCTTGCCCGTGCCCGGATGGATCTCCGAGGAGCAGAAGGTGCATTTCATCGTCATTGCCCCCGCCCGCCTTTCTTGCCAAGCGGCCGCGCCTCAAACTCTGTTTCACGGAGCATGAGCACATCGCCGATGCGCACCGGACCCTTGACGTTGCGCCGCATGATCTTTTCCTTGTCCCTGCCGTCGAGCACCTTGCAGCGGACCTGGACGGCCTCGCCGCGCGTGCCCGCGCGCGCGATGATCTCTTCGACCCGCGCCGGGACCGCCGGGGAGAAGCTCACCTGGCCTTTGACCTCTACCTTCTCCTCCTCTCGCTTTGCACGCATCATCCGTTTCTTCTCATCGGCCATTCATGATCACTCCGCTTGCGCCAAAGCGATCTCTTTGATGAGGGATTTGGCATCCCCTTCAGTGACGATCGCGATTGCGGCCGTGCCGACCTGGATGCCGGCTGCGGCGCCAAGCTCCTCTTTTGATGGGACCTCGACGCAGGGGACGCCTTTTTCCTTCGCAAGGATTGGCAGGTGCATGATGACCTCTGGTGGGGTGACGTCTTTTGCCACAGCGACAAGCTTTGCGGTGCCGCGCTCGAGCGCCTTTGTCACTTCGTTGGATCCTTTCTTGAGCTTCCCGGTTGATTTGGCGATTTCGATCGCTTCATACGCTTTCTGTGCAAGTTCAGCCATTGTGGTATCCTCCACACGGTTTATTCAGGATTGAGAAATCATGACAGATTCCTCGTTCGGGCAAGCGCTTTTGCGCATTGCCGTCATCACTCATTGGAGTTCATCCCCAAAAAAGGCAGTTGTTTATAAATGTTGCGGAAAATCATGACAACAGGCGAATCAAAAAGAGAGCAAGAACAAAAAGATACGCCACGACCATTATTCGACGACAATCTGGCCGCGCATGCCGGGGTGGAACTGGCAGACGTATTCGTACGTGCCAGGTTCATCGAAGACGATAACCTTGCTTTGCTTCTTGGCAAGCGTTCCCGTGTCCCAGGAATCCGACGTCGCCGTATGTGGAGCATTATCCATATTGATAAATTCGACAGATGCGCCTGCAGGGATAGTCATCGCACTCGGTTGGAACTTGAAATCACGGATGACCACAACCATATCAGCGCCTTCGTCAGCACCGCCCTCAAGCCGTTCGGCGCTGGCAACATCCGCTTCGACCTCTTCGATGTCGCTGATGATCTCCATCTGCGCATCCGCTTCGTCGGCTTGCTCGACGATGACATTAACATCCTGCTCCATGGCCACATCTTTTGCTGGAGCTGCACAGCCGCCAAGGAGGAGCACAATCGCAATGACAATACCAATCAGTGTTGCATGTTTCATAGTATCGCCTCCGGCGGTAAAAGAACATCACACCCATATAAAGATAGCGCTTGAAAGCGGAGGATGGCAGAGAAATGTTTATATACGCGCATGCCATGGCAAGCCCCGGAGGGTGTTGATAGTGCGCATGACGACAATATTCATCATTGTCGCAGCCGTCCTTGTCGGGATGGGCTTGGCCAGCATCGATCCTGACATTGAAGATGTGCGCGACGTTCTTGAGGCATTCTCATTCGATGTCGTGGTACCCCAGTTGACGTTTAGCGGACAGGCAACTTCCGTGTTCACGCAATCTCCGGCAAACCCTCCGACGGACCCCATGTGCACAGAGACTGATGGGGGAGACGACCCATACGTGGTGGGCATTGTGATGACCGCATCACCCGGCGGCACGCAGGAGCTCGTGGATGCCTGCGATGGGAACGTGCTGCTCGAGTACTACTGCGACGGCATGCGCCTGCATAGCTACAAAAAACCTTGCGTGTATGGATGCTGGCAGGGGGTCTGCCGCAACGTACCCGCGCAGGAGGTACCAGATGTGGTCCTCGCCGAAGAGCGGGGCATCGACAGGGAAGACATGCAGACGGTGCAGAGAGCATTTGGGCCGCGGTGGGTCGAGCCGGTAGATATCCCCACCTGCAAGAACGGATTCAAAGATGGCAAAGAGACGGATGTTGACTGTGGCGGACCATGCAAGCCCTGTTCTTACAGCCAGATGTGCAAGCAGGACACGGACTGCAAATCAGACCTTTTCTGCAATTACCGGAGCAGGCGCTGCCTGAAGACAAAGTATTGAGAACGCCATCGGGATAAAAAAGAGGAGATACGTATAGATACTTATGGACCGGACATTTGGATTCATGCTCATCATGGCCTTGATGCTAACGATAGCACTAGCTACGCAGTGTAC
>CAZRZZ010000123.1:2364-3180 GCA_964604755.1 uncultured Methanosarcinales archaeon
GAAGCCGGCGTTCACGGTCCCCACCGGGCAGCAAGCACCGCCTCCACTTCCACCAGAGCCAGTCCCTCCTGCGCGTGCAACAATCGTGGACATCGGGGTGGAGAATAGGATGCCAGCGACGTGTTTGAATGGCTTTCGCGATGGACAGGAAACGGATGCAGACTGCGGCGGGCCATGCAACCCATGCGGATACGGCAAACAATGCATGGTAACGGCAGACTGTGCACAAGACCTGTTCTGCGATTATCGCAGCAAGCGCTGTCTGCAGAGGAAATACTGAGAAGATTTTTTTCAATAAAGTTAAATAGTCAACCTCCCCTTGGAAGATCATGCCCGATCCCTTGCTTCTCATCCTCGCCGGCGTCGTGATATTCCTTGCAGCCTTATCTGATCTTCGGACGCGCGAGGTGCCCGACTGGCTCAACATTGGCCTTATTTTCTCCGGGATTGGGGTGCGCCTCATCTTCTCGATCATGCATCTTGATGCATGGCCGATCGTGATTGGCCTTGCCGGCCTTGGCCTTGCCGTGATCATCTCCTATGCGATGTTCTATGCCGGGCAGTGGGGCGGCGGGGACGCAAAACTGCTCATGGGCCTTGGCGCCGTGCTCGGCCTCGACCCTCGTCACCTTGCGGATGACAGCTTCATCGCGTTTCTTGTCAATGCGCTCATCGTCGGCGGTTTCTATGGGCTCCTGTGGTGCATCGGGCTTGCGATCAAGCATCGCCATGCGATGCACTCAAAGCTCTCTGACTACGTGCGGGAAAAGCGCATCGTCCGTACAAGACGCATCATGCTGGCAAGCACGCTGCTCT
>CAZRZZ010000124.1:0-3105 GCA_964604755.1 uncultured Methanosarcinales archaeon
CACACGGACGCCTGCCTTGGCAAGATAATCGGTCAGGTCCTCGGCCATGCGCTTGGTGAGTGTCGTCACCAGGATCCTCCACCCCTTCTTGACGGCTTCCCGGAGCTCCTGCAGAAGATCGTCAATCTGGTTCTCCGTTGGCCGCACATCGATTGTCGGATCCAGAAGGCCAGTCGGCCGGATGATCTGCTCGACGATTTGGCCGGAGGTCTTCAGTTCGTACTCACCCGGCGTCGCGGAGACGAAGATAACGTGGTTGAAGTATCTCTCGAACTCGGCGAATTTGAGAGGACGGTTGTCAAACGCGCTTGGAAGGCGAAACCCATAATCGACAAGGTTCTTTTTGCGTGCATAGTCACCCTTGTACATGCCGTGTGCCTGCGGGATCGTCTGATGGCTCTCATCGATGATCAGAAGGAAATTACTAGGGAAGAAATCCAGCAGGCAGTGCGGCGGCGTGCCCGCCTTTCGTCCCTCGAAATGGCGCGAGTAGTTCTCGACGCCCGTGCAGTATCCAAGCTCGCGCAGCATTTCGATGTCGTAGTTCGTGCGCTTCTCAAGACGATGCGCTTCAAGTTGCCCAAGTGTCGGAAGATGCCCCTCAAGCTCATCAAGGATGCCTTTAATCGCCATCTCCTGCTTTGATTCGGGTGTCACGAAATGCTTTGCCGGGAATATCTTGATTGCGTCAAGATCGCTGATGATGCGGCTGTCGATATGGTGCACCTCTCGGATGCGCTCGATCTCATCACCAAACAGTTCGATGCGGATGATATGGTCATCATAGCCTGGGATGATATCAATCACGTCGCCACGCACGCGGAAATTACCCGGCTCGAGAGCGGTGTCGTTTCGCTCATACTGCACGTCGACGAGCCTCTTGAGGATCTCTTCGCGCGCGATGTGCATGCCCTTGTGCAACGAAATACTCATCTCCCAGAAGTCCTTTGGATCCCCAAGCCCATAAATGCAGGAGATGGACGAGACGATGATCACGTCGTTGCGGGACAAGAGACTTGCCGTCGCGCGCAGGCGCATCTGCTCGATCTTCTCATTGCGCGACGAGTCCTTTTCGATGTATGTATCCGACTGTGGAATATAACTTTCCGGCTGGTAATAGTCGTAGTAACTCACGAAGTATTCGACACGGTTTTTCGGAAACAACCCCTTAAGCTCGGCGTAGAGCTGCGCCGCCAGGGTCTTGTTGTGTGCAAGGACAAGTGTTGGCTTTCCAATGTTCTGGATGATATGGGCCATGACGAACGTCTTTCCCGAGCCTGTGATACCAAGAAGTGTTTGGCGCGGGAATCTCGCATAACCCTCTGTGAGCCTCTTGATTGCCTCAGGCTGGCCTCCTTTTGGGACCATCTCCGTCGTCAGATCAAAGCCCATACTATCAGGTTTTAGGCAAACTTTTATAAACCTTTGCGAAAGGAAGAAACCCAAATAATCCGCTTTGTGGTGGTAGCTATGGGAAGCGTGGGCATGTCAGGTGTTTCTGATGATAACGCACAAAGAAGGGCCGGACCGTGCAGAGGATGTCAATGCGATCCTCCATCCACTTGTGAAGAAGTGGTTTTATTCTAGGTTCCCCTCCTACTCGCTGCCGCAGCTCTTTGCGGTGCGTGAGATCCACGCCCGAAAGAACATCCTTGTCTGCGCGCCGACGGGGGCGACAAAGACGCTCACCGCCTTTCTTTCGGTCCTCAACGAGCTTGTCGACTCGGCAGAAAAAGGCATTCTCGAGGACCGCGTCTACTGCGTCTATGTGAGTCCGCTCAAAGCGCTGAATGAGGACATCAGGGTCAATCTCATCGAGCCGCTGCGGGAGATGAGCGGGCTTGCCGGCCGGGACCTTGGCATCCGCGTGCATACGAGAACCGGGGACACGACAGCACAGCAGAAGGCACAGATGCTCAAGAGGCCGCCACACATCCTCATTACAACGCCCGAGAGCCTTGCAATCATGCTTGCCTCCATCAAATTTAGCCAGCACATCAAAGGATGCCAGTGGGCGATCGTCGATGAGATCCACAGCCTTGCGGAGAACAAGAGAGGCGTGCATCTCTCCTTGTCGATGGAGCGCCTGGAACAGGCAAGCGGCCACCTCACCAGGGTTGGTTTGTCCGCGACGATCGCGCCACTTGATGACGTAGCAAAATTCCTTGTTGGCGTCGGCCGAGACTGTACCATTGTTGATGTCCAGTTCATCAAGGAGATGGACCTTCAGGTCATTAGCCCTGTTGCTGATCTTGCCGGAAGCTCGTATGCGAATCTCCAGGACGAGCAGTACCTGCTCATCAACGGTCTCATCCAGAAGCACAAGACGACGCTCATCTTCACGAACACGCGTGCCGGAACGGAGCGCGTCGTGCACGAGCTTAAGAGCCGCTTTCCCGGCATGTATTACGAGCTTGGCGAGAACCCGCCGCACACGAGTTCCTGGCTCATCGGCGCGCACCACGGAAGCCTCTCCAAAGAGCACCGCTTCGAGATCGAGCAAAAGCTTCGCGACGGAAAGCTCAAGTGCGTGACCTGTTCGACGAGCCTTGAACTTGGCCTTGACATTGGATACATCGACCTTGTCCTCCTGCTTGGAAGCCCAAAGAGCGTCGCACGCGCATTACAGCGCATCGGCCGCTCCGGTCACCAGCTGCACAGCACGACCAAAGGAAGGATCATCGTGCTCGATCGTGACGACCTCGTCGAGTGCAGCGTGCTTCTCAAATGCGCTCTGGAAAAAAAGATCGACCGCATCCACATCCCCAAAAACTGCCTTGATGTACTTGTGCAACACGTGCACGGCGCCGTCCTTAGCTCAAGCATCAGTGCCCATGATCTTTATGCGATCTTCAAACGCTCGTACTGCTATGACCCGATGACGTACCATGACTTTCTTGAGGTCGTCGAATATCTTGCCGGGCAATTTATCAGCCTAGAGGACCGGCACATCTACGCGAAGATAGGGTATGACAAGGAAAGCGGACGCCTCTTTCGACGCGGGCGCATGAGCCGCGTCATCCACATGCAGAATATCGGCACAATCCCCGACCAGTCCGGCGTCATCGTCAAGATTGGGGAGCACACGGTCGGCGTTCTTGACGA
>CAZRZZ010000125.1:0-3073 GCA_964604755.1 uncultured Methanosarcinales archaeon
GGGAACGCCCACGGTATCCGGCAACTCCTGGAGCAACTTGGCCACGACATGTCCCCACGCCTCCTGCCCCAGATGGAGGTGCAAGGCCTTCACAGCTTTCTCAGCCGCTTGCTGTGCGGCGAAGCAAGCCCATTCGTGATGACCTGTTCGCCGTGAGTCCTCAGCTTGCTCCAGATCCCTCATCGCTTGCCTTGTCGCGCTTGCTGCGAGCATCGGAGCATATGCAGGATATCTTTGGTTAAACAACGATTCTGCACATCCTGCCGATGCTTCATCGCTTCGTTTTGATCAGGATCGCGTCATCCAAACGGACGGCGACGATGATTCGGCAGTGACCTTCGGTGTCGTGTCGGATATCCACGGCGAGGCGAATCGCGCAAGACAAGCCGGACAGATGCTCAAGGAGAGGGGTGCAAGCTCTATTCTTGTCCCCGGGGATGTGGCAAACAACGAGGCACTGCGCTCTGGCACGCACGACCGTGTGCCGGATTATCAGGATATCCTATCCTCTCTTGAGGCGCTTGCAGAGACTGGCCTTCCTGTCTTTGCGATCCCCGGCAACCATGAGCGCACGGAGGACTGGAATGCCGCGCTTGCACAGGTTAGGGCATCGTATCCGAACGTCATCGATATGGCACGCTATCGTGTCTTTGATGGGGATGACGTAGACATCGTTTCACTTCCGGGGTATCAAATCCGCGAGGACAGCGAGCATCGGTTCATCCCGGATGATGGATATTTCGCATCGCCGCAGAGGATCCAAGAAACAGAGCGTCTTGCAGAGGGGCTTGACGACCCGATCGTGCTTCTCACTCATGGAGCAGGCCGTACAGCAAGCCCGGGCCCAGCGACGATCTATTCAGGCGACGATGTCGGCGATGAGGCCACAACGCAGATGATGCGCGACGCCGGCATCCATTTTGCCGTCGTCGGCCATATCCACGAGGCAGCCGGGCTTGCGACGAGGCTTGATGGGACTCCTGTTCCAGAAGGAGAGTGGAGCGATGAGTTCGTGCTCAATGCGGGAACACTTCTTGACTGGCGCATGCTCGATGGAGCGGTGCGTCAGGGGACCGCGGCGCTTGTCACCGTCGATGGCGGCCGCGCAAGGTTTGAGATGGTCTATCTCGAATAGCTCGCATGCAGGAAAGAGGAAGCGACATTTTTTATACTACTTAACCAATCCCCCAAGGGATGGGTCTGTTCCATAGCGCCTTAGAAAAGACGGTGCATAGCGAATATACCCTCCGTGATGTTCTCCGAAAACCTTTGCACAAGAACTGGCGCGAAGCATTCAGCGAGATCTTTTCTGACCTGAACTATGAAGAGACGCTGTCGGGCAGCAAGAAGACAAAGAGCCGGCTCAATGATATCAGTGCTCTTGCCTCATTTGGGTTTATCAGCGGCCCCCACGAGATCATCCATGCAAAAGTGAACGAGGCGATGGGCGGCACGAACGCAGAGGTCGTTATCAACAAGCTTTATGGGGTGACATCTACGCTGCGCTCATTCCCGGCGTCGAGGCGGACTGGCTTTTCCCAATCATCGGCGGCTATGTCGAGCCAGAACACACGACGACGCCCGGAAAATTTGTCATGGCTATCGCTCCCTATGTGCTCACGCCCGTGGGAATCTATCTTGTCCAGAAGGCGCGGGAAAAGAAGATGGCGACACTTGGCTTTCTTGGCGCGGGCGCGCTGTTGGGCCACGCCGGCGGCATCATCGGCGACTGGTGGAAGATCGGCCGCGACGTGGTGTATGAGACCGCTCACCATATCGGAAACGTGTTAGGGTACGAATCGGTGGAGGATAATCCTTTCATCTTCATTGGTGGAGGGGTTCTTGGCATGTATCTTGGCAGCAAGGCGATGAGCTTCACGTATCGCTTCAGCAAGGGGCTTGTCGGGTCTTTCCGTTCCCTGTCTGGGCACAAGATTCCTGCCCTTCCACAACAGACGGATTCGGTAATTGATGATAAGGTAGAGGAGAAAAGAGAAGAAGAAAAATAAGGAAGTTTATTCTGCAAGTTCCGCATCGATGATTGCTTTGAACGCGTCAAACGGCTGTGCGCCAATGAGTTTCTTGCCGTTGATGAAGAAGCTTGGCGTGCCGGAAACGCCAGCGGCCTGGCCGTCTGCGGTGTCATCGCGGACTTCCTGCGCGTACTTGCCCGAGTCAAGACAGTTGCTAAACGCGACAGTATTAAGGCCAAGGTCCGCGGCGTACGCCTTGAGATTCGCAACGCCGATCGCCTGCTGGTTCTCGAAGATCTTGTCGTGCATCTCAAAGTAGCTGCCCTGATCACCTGCACATTCGGCGGCCTCCGCTGCTTTCTGCGCATTCGGGTGGAACGAGAGCGGGAAGTCGCGGTAGACGAGTTTCACCAATCCCTTGTCGATGTATTCTTTCTTTATTTCAGGGAGCGTTTGGGAAAAGAAGCGTCCGCAGAACGGGCACTCATAGTCGGAGAACTCGATGATTGTCACCGGCGCGTCTGCGTCGCCAAGGAAGGCATCATCGTCTGCGCTCACTTCGACGCGCGCGTCGGGCGCTTGTGCGCCTAGCTGGCTTGCCGCAGGCGCTGCAGATGGAACTGTCGCAGCGGCCTTGTCTTCAAAGCGAAACACGTCCGTCGTCCAGCTCAGGACGAGCAGGACGGCAAGCACGATCGTTGCAATTTTCCATATGTTCGTCTTTGTTATTGTAAAGAGGGCATCATTTTGCGTTATCATTGTTCTCACTCCTCCGGCACGGCATCGATGATCCGCTGGAATTCCTCGAACGGCTGGGCGCCGCTAACAGGAACACCATTGATGAAGAACGCGGGCGTGCCGGAGACGCCGCCGTCTGCACCATCTTCCAGATCAGCCTTCACTTCATCTGCGTGCTTGCCTGAATCGAGGCAGTCGTCGAACGCTTCCGTGTCAAGCCCGAGGTCTTTGGCGTATCCCTTGAGGTTTGCCATGCCAAGCGCGCGCTGGTTCTCAAAGAGCTTGTCATGGTACACCCAGAACTGGCCCTGGTCGTCTGCGCATTCCGCAGCCTCTGCTGCCTTCTGCGCATTCGAGTGGAT
>CAZRZZ010000126.1:0-3070 GCA_964604755.1 uncultured Methanosarcinales archaeon
AAATATATTTTTGGCGAGGCCGAACCGATCTACTCAAAGCTTGCCGTCGAGCCCGTGCTGCGCATGTACCTGTTAAGCCTGATCGCAAGCGAATTCGTGCGCACGCGTGGCGACATCCTTTCGTTTTTTGAAAAGACGTTTTGGGCGCATCAGTTTGGTGATATGGCACATTTGGAGCGCATCATCAATCGCGTACTTGACATCCTGGAGGAGTTCGAGTTCATCCGCCAGGCATCGCATGCTGAGGATTTCGTGAGCGCAAAAGAGATGACCGATGAGATAATCAAAGCAACGATGCTTGGCAAGCGCGTCTCGGAGCTCTACATCGACCCGCTCACGGCGCATGAGATGATTACGTGCATGCGTCGCGCACAGGAGAAGCAGACGGACTGCTTCTCGTTTGCGCACATGGTCGCATCGCGCCTTGAGATGCGGCCGACCTTGAAAGTGAAGACAAAGGAATGGGAAGAGATGCAGGAGAAGCTTGCAGAAAAGGAAGGACAAATCCTTGACACAGAGCCCACCCTCTACGATCCGGAGTATGAGGATTTCTTGCATGCGACAAAGACGGCTCTCTTCTTCGAGGAGTGGATGGAGGAAAAAGACGAGCAATATCTTCTTGAGAAATTCGACATCCGTCCCGGTGAGGTGCGCGTGAAGCTTCAGATCGCCGAGTGGCTGCTGTATTCAGCATCCGAGCTTGCCCGGCTCATGCAGCTCCAGACGACGATCAGCCACATCAATAAGACGCGATTCCGCCTGCGCTATGGCGTCAAGGAAGAGCTCCTTTCTCTGCTCAAGCTGCAGGGCATCGGGCGCGTTCGCGCACGCAAACTCTACGAGAACCGCATCCGGGATATCGCCGACATTAAGAAGGCGGATGTGACAACGCTAGCGCAGATTCTTGGCCGTGCCGTAGCTGTCGACGTAAAACGGCAGGTCGGCGAGGATATCACAAAAGCTATCATCCCAGAACGAAAAAGAAAGGGACAGATCAGCCTCAACGATTTCTCGTAGGGCAAGGAGCAAGATAATTAGTATCAGCGGCTTTAGCACGGCTCTTCGTGCACGTCGCTGACAGGAAGGGACATGTTCATCTGATATATTGTGCGTGCGATCATTGGTGCACAGGATATCTCCAGGTACCATGGGTAAGCCTCACGGAAGGAGGACGGCCGAGTGATGGTATCCATCGTCATCAATGCACGAAGCTTGCCTTGTTTATAGAGTTCGTCGAAACGCTCGACCGCCTCACCCGTGAGCAGCGGATGCGTCGCGACGAGCGTGATTGGGATTTCGTCGACGGCGAACAGCTTGTCGGCCACGGCGTACATGGAACCGCCAGATGCGATCATGTCATCGACGACGACCTTCTCTTTTCCCTTGACCTCGCCGTTGATGTGCACGTCCGTGACGACGGACGCCTTGCTGTAGTCGCGGCGCTTGTCGCCCCATGCGACCTCGACGCCAAACCGCTTTGCGTAGTACCTTGCGCGGGGGATACCTCCGGCATCCGGACTGACGATGACAAGATTCGGCGGAGCTTTTTGCTCGCAGTCGCGGCGAAGATCGTATTCCTTGGCGACTGCGTCGATGAACACATTGCCGGTCCGCAGGTTCTCAAATCCCATATTCATCGCCTCGTAGGCAAGGCTGTGCTGCCTTGAGTGAACCTCGACGGTGATGACCGCGCGAAGACCGGTCGCGTGCAGCTGTTTCGCATATGTCGCAGCAGTCAGGCTCTCCCGTTTTCGCGTATGGTCCTGGCGGGAGAACGGAAGATACGGACTCACAAGCGCGACGCTCGCGGCGCTGCATTGCTTGAGCGCGTCGGCAAAGATGATGCCTTCCTGGACATTGGCAAGAAGATGATAAGGGACGAGGGCTTTTGCGCCTTCCGTCGATGGCGGCTCATAGGGGTTTTGGATCAGAAACACGTCCTGCTCGCGCACACTCTCGTCAAGGTCGACCCGAAGCTCACCTTCCCCGAAGGAGACGGCATGCCCCCTGCCAAGACGCATCGGCTCGGCCATGATCATGTCAAGCCGGTTCGCCTCGCGCCTGCGCTGCGCATCGGCTGTTCTATCGTCAGCAATAGTGGCACGGCGGCGCCCGGTGAATCCATTGAACTCGTGGATGACCCTCTGCGCGAGTTTTTCACCTGAAGCCGTTGCAAAGATCGCGGGCACGCCCCTGTCCATGTGTGCGTTTAATCTTTCAATCTATTTAAAGGTGATGATGGGACAAGATATTTATAAAAGTGAGGGGGTGTCGGCAGGATGGAACGCATCATCACGGACGACGGCTCCATCACATTCCGCAATAGGGATATTGATGAGACGTACCATTCCCACAGCGGCGCAGCAAACGAGGCAAGGCTCAAATATGTGGAGCCTTCCGGTATTGTTGATCTTGCAGGAAAGTCGGGCAAGGAAAGAATCATTCGCGTCCTTGATTTCTGCTTTGGGCTTGGGTATAACAGCGCCGCAGCAATCGATGCGATCCGCGGCGTAAACCCGGATGTGCGAATCGAAATTACTGCCTTAGAGATCGACCAGACAATCCTTAACCTTGCACGCACAATCGACGCGCCGTTCAAATCATACGGGCTTGTACAAAAGGCCTGCAAGGACCATGATGTCGAAGAGAACAATGTGCGCGTCAAGATCCTGCGTGGAGACGCAAGAGAGAAGGTAAAGGAACTGGATGCGCGCTTTGATGTGGTCTTCTTCGACCCATTCTCCCCAAAAAAAATGCCAGCAATGTGGACTGACGGGGTATTCAAGTCGATTCGTGCCGTCATGCGCCCTTGCGCGCGGCTCACAACATTTAGTTGCGCACGGGTCGTGCGCGACAACCTTGCCCGTGCCGGCTTCGACGTTTTGGATGGCCCAATCATCGGCCGACGGGGTCCTGCGACCGTGGGTATTGCCCCACCCTGCAAGAATATTTAAAAATACACCAGTCATGCCATGCAGGGACAATGAACTTATCTAATACGCTCACGTGCATCCGCATCGTGCTTGCGCCAGTCTTTGGCATTCTTGTTTATGACCAACTCTGGGTATTT
>CAZRZZ010000127.1:0-3063 GCA_964604755.1 uncultured Methanosarcinales archaeon
CTGGATGCCGGAAAGCATCGCGCGCAGCAAGGTAATGACGACTTCAAGCGTCGGCCCGCGGCTATTGTCATTGAGCAGGTGGATCTCATCGACGATGACCGTCGCGATGTCGGCAAGCCAGGGGCTCTTGCGCCGGATGAGCGAATCAAGCTTCTCGCTTGTCGCGATGATCAGGTCGTACTCGGTAAGCTTTGGGTCGTCCTCATCAAGGTCGCCGATAGTCATCGCGATGCGGCACAGCGTTCCGTATTTCTTCTGGAAATCCTTGTGCTTCTCCGTGGCAAGGCTCTTGAGCGGTACGATGTAGACAGCTTTGCCGCGCTGGTTCAGGATGGAGTGCAGGCATGCAAGCTCGGCGACAAGCGTCTTTCCGGAGCCCGTCGGCGTGCAGACAAGAAGGGATTTTCCCTCAAAAAGGCCTGCCTTGACGGATTTGGCCTGGCTTGGCCGCAGCGTATCAAAACCCTGGCTTGAGATAACGTCGTAGAGTTTTGGATGGATGCGCGCTTTGAGATCTTCGACGTTCATGTGACGGCGAGAAACACGCCTATTTATAAGCCTTGTTGGATTCGCTCGAGTGCTGCCCTTGCCTTTTGATGGTCAGGCCTGATAGCGAGGAGCGCTCGCAGGTGTTCGATCGCTTTCTGCGAGCGCCCTGCACGGTGCTCGATGGCGCCAGATTATATCGCGCCAGCGGACGTACATCGACGATGTGCTCGAGGAGCTGCTTTGCCGCGTCGAGCCTGCCCTGTGCAAGGTACATCTTTGCCAGAAGCTCATGCGCGCCGGCATGGCCGATCGTGATAAGCGGCGCAAGATGCTTCTCGACCTTGTTATATTCTCCACTTTTGTACAAGATTTTGCCGACAAGAAATTCAGCGCGTACATCCTGCCCTTCATGAAAAAATGATTGGTAGAGCTTCAGCGCCTTGTCATCGCTGTGCACCATAGCATAAACGTGCAGCAAGACAATTGCTACCTTCCTGCCTGGCCTGGCGGCAAGACTTTTTTCAAGCCAGCCTTGCGCCTCTTGTAGCTTTTTTTCCTGCAGGCATTGCATGCCAAGCTCGAAGAGCGCCTTTGGATCGTGCGGATTGTCCTGCAGTTTCTTCTCCTGCAGGCGATGATACATCTCCTGTTTGGATTGCTTCTTGTCCTCGTCCTTTTCTTCGCCAAAATGATGGATGGCGACTCCGGACTTCCCGATTCGGCCGCCTTGCTCTTCGATTGAGTGTTCAATGAGCTCATGGATCACTCCAGAAAACATAAAACCCTTGTTCTGGAACAGGCGCACGATCGCATGCTCAACCCAACCAGGATACCCATGGCTCTCCTCATACGCGTTGTTCTGCGGCCGCACAAGGCCAAACACCACATCGCTTGCCTGGTACGTGCGCTGAAGGAGGATGTACCCATCTGGCGCTTCATTGCGGTCGATGAGCGCGCATATCCGCGCGTGGTCCTGCGTTGCGATTGTTTCGTCGGCATCAAGGACGAGAATCCAATCCCCTGTCGCGTGCCGGACCGATTCGTTGCGCGCCGCGGCAAAATCATCGCGCCACGCGAAGTCAAAAAGCCTCGCTCCAAATGACGCTGCGATCTCTTTTGTCCGGTCTGCACTTCCCGTGTCGACGATGATAATCTCATCAACAAGATCCCTGACCGACCGAAGACAACGGGCAAGGCATTCCTCCTCGTTCTTGACGATCATGCAGAGGCTTAATTTGGCCATGAAGAAGAAGGAAAAAGGACTCCTTTTATACTTTGCTAGAACTTCCCAAGCCCAAGCTCTTTGTGCGTTCCGATCGTCTGATAGATGACGGTTTTTGTGCGCTGATCATATGCGTAAACGATGCGATGGTCCCCTAACGGATCTGCAAGCCAGGCGTGGTAGTATCCATTCCATTGGCTTCCTTTCTTAATCAGATCCGTCACCTTGCGCCGATTGAGGTTTCCTGCTGCGCACGCGGCCTCAATCTTGTTCTCGGCATGGTCAAGAAGATCCCCATGCTCCTTGTAGTGGTGCGTGCGCTCTTTGCGGTATTCCTTTGACTTTTTGATCCGGATGCCTCGGTCTTCCTTGATCCGCTCCATGACGGTGAGCCGGTCAAGGATGATGAAGAGCACTTCAAGATGATTGACCGCGCGCCCGGCATATTCGCGCGGGTTCGCATCCCCATGGATAATCCTGGAGAATGATCGTCCCTGGTCATTTCGATCGCCAAGGCCGATAAGAGAGAAGAGCTCGGTGAAGATGCGCTCAAATTCATGGCCAAGCGAGTGGTGCACGTGCTCGATCATGTAGTCAATCGCGCTTGCATATTCGCATCCATCTTCGCTTCCAAAACGCACCGGGGTCCGTGTAAGATTTCGTGCGCATTCCCACGCGGAGCGGCGAAGCTCGTCATAGGTCTCCCCGCTCGCGTTGCCTTGGATTGCCTTGTCGCAAAAGCGGATAATGGCAATCTCCAGGTCGACTAGCTGCTGCCTTGCATCAAGGATGGGCGTGCTCATCGTAACATGCTTCTCTCCATTTCTTTTGGTCGCCTGATTTCAAGCAGGTCAAGGACTGTCGGTGCGACATGCTGCAATGTCCCTTTGGCATGGAGCTGATGCTGGCGTGGATCATTGCTGGCAAGGATGAATGGGACTTGGCTTTTGGTGTGGCTTGTGATGTGTGCGGGTGTCATGTCCTCGCAATTGCCATGGTCTGCGGTGATGAGGCAATATCCTCCCTGAGCAAGTGTCGCGCCGACGATGCGGCCGACGCACGCATCGACGGTTTCGCACGCGTTGATCGCGGCTCGCCACACGCCGGTGTGGCCGACCATGTCGCCGTTTGCGAAGTTGATGAGGATGAATTGATGTTTTCCTTCCTTTATTGTCCTGACTGCGGCAGCGGCGATCCTCTTCGCACTCATCTGCGGGACCGTGTCGTACGTCGCGACGCGCGGCGAGGGGATGAGGATGCGATCCTCTTTTGGAAATGGTTTTTCTCGCCCGTTGTTGAAGAAGAACGTCACATGCGCGTACTTCTCTGTTTCTGCGATGCGCATCTGGCGG
>CAZRZZ010000128.1:0-3046 GCA_964604755.1 uncultured Methanosarcinales archaeon
TCAAAGCTGATGATATCTGACCTGCACTTTTCCATAGCCTCATTTGTCATGAGGATGTACGCGCGAAGATGATCGGGAAGATGCATGGACCGTGGCCATGCGCCTGCTTTTAAATATGTTTGGGATTTCGATACATTTAAAACAGCTTTATTGTCCCCTCCTTCCGATGGCAAATATCGTTGTCTTCGGGGGGTCTGGCTTCATCGGGCGCCAGGCCGTGTATGCTGCGCGATCACGCGGGCACCATGTCGCCGTTGTGGATATCAGGAAGCCAAGCCTGTCTACGGATGAGTTCTATTTCATCCAAAAAAATCCAGAAAACCTTGAGGATGCCATGCACGCGATCAGGGATGCGAAGCTGTGCTTTGCCGGAGCAGGCCTTGAAGCCCGAGTCGATGCAGCAATCAATTATATCGCGCTCTTCAGGTACGGCCTTGACGATGGCACGCTCTTTGGCCCGAATGTGGCTACAGCCCACAATATCGCGACAGCCTGCCGCGAGGAAGATATTTTTATGGTGCACACGGGCGCAGTTGCCGCGCATGGGAACACAAATTCCTGTCCTCTCAAAGAGCACTATTCTCTTGACGCTTTCGAAGCGTATGGGCGGTCAAAAGCCCACTCTGAAAACGTAGTTTTTGCGCACGTGCAGCAAGGCCTTCGCGCAATCACGTTCCGGCCCGGCGGCGTGTACGGCCCCGAAGGGACTTTAGCGATGATGCACGAGATGTTTGTGACAGCAAAGAAGAGTCCCGTACTGCCATGCACGCCTGCGCTTAATAGCTACGTGAGCACGATCGACATCGGCCGTACCGCGATTTATGCTATCGAGAACCAACATCTTTTCTATGGGCAGCGGCGCGTGATCGATACGCCAAAGGTGTTCTCTGACATTGCATTCAACATCGCGGACACAGAGCCCATGTGCGACGGCGACGTGCTGCGCCATCTTCGGTCACGCATCCAAAAGCGTTTTCAGGTCGCGCTTCCGCTTCCCCGATGGTCCATGTACCTTGCCGCGCTCTCGCCAAAGCTTCCCTGGCAGGTCGCACGGCTTGGCCAGGCCGACCATTACCAATGCAATGAGAAATTTGATGCTGTTTTCTCCCGTAACGGCTTTGAGCGCACATTTTCAACGACGCGCGATGGTCTTGACCAGACACTGCGCTGGCTGTATAATTGCCACTGGAAAGAGGACCTCCCTGCGGCACTTCCTCCATACAAAAATGTGCATCACATGGAAATTGCAAATGGGATAAAGCCGGGAGACGAGATCCGCGTTACCTATCAGTTCCAACCCCTATCCGGTGCTGCGTTTCTTGGGCCGGTCAGGCGTGACCGCACTAAAGGGGGTTATGCTCGGGCAAGTTTTCCCTATGATACAGATGATGAATTCTTTGTCGAGCCGTGCAAAGGATTCCATGTTGGTCCAATCCAGATACAGCACGTTGTTGACATCAGCGCGGCTTCTCGATGATGATGTTGTCCGCGCCGGGGACATGCCGGCGAATCCGATCCTCAAGGATCCCAGCATAGTGCGGCCATGCCTCATGCAGGAGAAAAGAAGCGTCGGCCGCGTTAAGATGGTTGAGCGGCTCTTCACCTGCGCACATCGCCTTTCTTCCATCGTCGCTTGCCCTGCCCCCTCCAAGCGCTTTGCATGACCCGCTTTCCGATTCCTTATAAAATATCTCACCAAAGCGGCTTGGCAGATCAAGATCCTCATTGATGCATGTCCGCCCGGAACCGTTGAGGGTCACAAACTGTGATGCCCCTTCGCAGTCGCGCAGGATACCAAAGATGATACTTGTTTCATAGCCAAGCTCAAGAAGATAATCAGCAGCATGCGGGAAGATGCCAAAGTCGTCGACAACACCAGCCCCATACGCTGCCGTCGGCGAAAAAAGATGTTCCTGTGCATATCCACGGACCTTTCTTTCGACCTCGCGCCAGGATGCCGGAACATTTTTCTTGATGAAATCAATCTGTTCCCTGCTTGTTTCGGAGAGGACGCGTTCAAGGTAGTCGATCGCGCAGTAGTCGTAGTCCGTGAGGAACTGTTCGCTGAATCCCTGCGTGTCGATGTCGATCGCAAGCCACGCCGCGATCGCCCGCGCCTGATGGTCAGGATTATCCTTGTGCAATTCGACACCAAGTTCCCGCATCGCAGCAAGGACAATGGAAGTGTTTGCACCTATCTCATAGCGATAGACACGGACATGCTGCCCATAGTCGCTTGGGCTCGACCCTGTCGCCTTGCCTTCATTGTTGTCCTTGTGATGGTCGATCATGTAAATCCGCTTGCCTCCAAGCCGAAACGAGGAGGATTGGAGCACGGCATCAAATGCGCTCATCTGCGAGAAATTCGTCGTGTCCCAGACCCATACACTTGGACTACGCCCGATAATGGAGGCAAGACCGGGCGTGTGCTCGGCGCGCACAAAAAGACCGGGCAGGAGGTTCGCAATCATTTTGCACATCGAAAACGCGACCTGCTTTGAGTAAAAGCACACCGACCCCGACCCGTAGTTCGTCTTGAGAATCAGATCGAAGAGCGCAACAGAGCCCTGGACATCCGCATCGAGCCGATCCTGCCCAAACGAGACGATGCTCTGGCCTTTCGTGTTCCTTCCGACCAGATCGATGATATCTGCAAGTTCGCCCATGCGATCATCTGAGGTTGAGCTTTCCCTGGCCCATGCGCTGCATCATCTTCTCCATATTCTTCATGTTGCCGCCCTTGAGCATCTTGACCATCTTCTTTGCCTGCTTGTGCTGCTTGAGAAGATCCCGCACGTCCTTGACGGATGACCCGGACCCTTTTGCGATGCGCTCGACACGCGGACCGGAGATGATCTCCGGCTCCTCGAGCTCTTCCTTCGTGCATGAGTCCATGATGAACTTCCAGCGCTCAAGCTTTTCCTGCTGGACCTGCAATGCCTCCTTTGGGATCGCAAGCGAGCCCATGCCGGGAACCATCTCCATAACCTTGCTTATCGATCTGTATGATCAGATGCAGGCGATGAAGAAGATGGGGCCGATAAGC
>CAZRZZ010000129.1:0-3029 GCA_964604755.1 uncultured Methanosarcinales archaeon
CTGGCGCGTGAGCCCCTCGTCGAGGATGCTTGGTGCATACTTCTCGAGCGTCTCGCATGTGCGGATGCCAATCTCAGTCGCCTGGATCGATTTCTCATGGACGCATCCTCGCTGGTAGAGCGAATCGATGATCGCCGCGCGCGTCGCCTTCGTGCCAAGACCGCGTTTCTCAAGCTCCTTGATGATCGATGCTGGTGTGTAGCGCTTTGGCGGCTGCGTCTCGCGGTCGTGCATCTGCGTCTTCTTCACATCAAGAACGTCTCCTTTCCGCACGGGCGGCATCTGCTCTTCCTCAAGCTTCACATGCGGGCCATAGAATTCGTGCCATCCTGCCTGGATGGTGCGCGTGCCCTTTGTCACGAACGGCTCGCCATTGCAGTCGATATCGATCTGCACCGTCTCGCGTACGGCTGGCTTTGCGAATGTGGCAAGAAAACGCCTCACGATAATATCATAGACCTTTGCCTCGCGGCCGTCGAGCTTCTCGTGCTGCCCTGTCGGATAGATCGCCGGGTGCGCCGGATCCGTCTTCTTGCCATTGTTTGGGGTGAGCTTCTTTTGCGCAAGCGTCTTTTCGGCAAGCTTTGCATACTTCGCCTGCTTCTGCAAATCTTGAAGGATCTTTGCAAAGCCGATCTGCGGCGGCAGTTGCTGCGATGACGTTCTTGGATACGAGATGAGCCCGTGCGTGTACAGCTCCTGTGCGATCGCGAGCGTGTCTTTTGGCGCGATGCCCATCGAGCGGTATGCTTCGGTCTGCAGCGAGGTGAGGTCGAACGGGTGCGGCGGTTTTTGCTCGAACTGCGTTGTGGTTACTTCGGTGACGGTCGTGCGTTTTTGGTTTTTGACTTTGCTGAACGCTGCATTCGCCTCGTTTTTGTCAAAGAACTTGTCTTTCTTGTGCAGTGCGGAGAGCTCCTTTGTCGTCAATTCGATCTGCCAGAACGGCTCCGGCACGAACGCCTTGATCTCCTTTTCCTTGTCGACGATGATCTTGAGAGCCGGTCCCTGAACGCGCCCGCTTGAGAGCACCTTGAACATGCCTGCGGATTTGACTGCAAGGCTCAGCGCGCGCGAAAGATTGATGCCATAGAAGTAATCAAGGATGTGGCGTGTCTCGCCTGCCTGTGCCTGTCCCCAGTCGAGCGTTGGCTGCGCATGCTCGTACGACTCCACAAGCTCGTCTTTGGTGAGCGTTGAGAATTTCATGCGCCGTGCATCCTTTTTCTTCGCGGCATAGCGCACCACATTAAGGCCGATGACCTCGCCCTCAATGTCAAAGTCCGTTGCGACCGTGATCGTGTCCGCGTCCCTGGCGAGTTTCTTGAGCGTCGTAAGGTATTTTGATGTGAACTTTGCGTCCTTTCTCACCTGCGCGGTCGCACGCCACTCGACATCAAAGACGGGGTAGGTCCATCCCTTCCCATCCTTTTCCGCAACCGTGTAGAGGTGGCCGACTGCGCAGCCGACGACGATGTCACGCTTACCGTGCGTGATCTCGTAGTAGGGCACGCCCTTGTCGTTCTTCTTGACTGGCTTGCCATTTGCGAGCGCCTGTGCAATCTTTTCCGCTGCGCTTGGCTTCTCCGTGATGATGAGTTCGTATGACATGGTCTTTTTTTGGTCCTGCGTTGTCTTTCGCGTCTATTAATATAATAACTTTTCCGGGGTTTTGGCCTTGTATATAAGCGTTTGTCTTTTTTTGCATCTTTGCTGCGCCTTGCACTTTTGAAAATATTTAAAATTATACTATGCTCAGCGCAGGTGCATGGACGACCATCTCATCGGGCGCATGCGCGAGATTCTCGCCGCACGCGACAGCGAGCGGCGCGTTATGGCTGGTGCGAATATATTGTTTGCGCAGCCCGGCCTTGATCCAATTGCGCTTGTGCCAGAAAACATTTCGGCAATTCCCGTATCTTTGCCGCGATCGCGAAGCGCTTTCGTCGACGGCGGGCTTGGCGATGTTTTTGTCTCCCCATCAATGTGCGTGCATCTTGTGCGCATCCACTCCTCAATCTGGTCGGGCACGACGCGCATGCGCATGCACACGCAGGAAGCATTCGTGATCGTGCTTCCGCGCAGAAGCGGTGATAGCGTCGTGTATGAGGCGTCGTTCTATTCGCGCGATGGATTCCTGCTTCCGACGACGCCATTAACATCGCCATCGGTCGATAGGGGACATCAGGTTCCCATCTCGTCCGTCGCAAACAAGGTCAGGGGGGTGCTTGAGGCACGCGAGTGCGAGCGTCTTTGCGAGGAGCTTGATGCGGGTGATGTCATCGTGCGCGACGGCCTTTTGCATTCGAGCGACGGGACCGAGCAGGCCGCGCTTGATCGTGCTTTGGAACTCGCATGGACACGGAGGGTTTGTCTTGCGGGTCTTGCAAAGACGGCGAATCTCTATACGGACTTTGGCGATGATGCGCTGCGCTGCGCGGATCGTCTTGCTGAAGGTATGGGTGTTGCCTGGATCATGCATCCGATCGCTCTTCAGGCGTCTGAGCTGATCCCGGATCCAGGCATTGTCAAGCTGCACGCGAAGAGCCGCCACGTATTCCGCCTTGACGTACTTGCCAATGAAAAAAGAAGCGTGCGCGATATCGCTTCCCTGCTTGCCGTGCAGTCCTGCGATGCGGCATTCCTTGGTTATCCATATCCTCTTGTACTTGCTGATCGTCTTGCCCGCGTCCCGCTACGGGAGACGCAGGGCCTGCGCTGCCGGCTTCTTGCCGCCTGCAAGGTGCAGGGAGCGGTCCTTGAAACGGATCTTGCCTCACTTGACGCGCATGGGATTCTTGATGCGCTAGGCTGATCCGCGCTTGCCGCTGATATCAATCTTCGTGCTCCTCATTTGTAGATATTCTTCCGGTGGCCAACTTCTATTACAAGAATTTTTAATGCATCGTCCTTGATGTCCAGGATCACCCTATAATCCCCAACGCGCAGCCGAAAATAGGGACTATCGACCAGTCTCTTCACATGAGCGTACGGCCGGATCCTGCATCGCTCTACGGTTGTTACTATCC
>CAZRZZ010000130.1:0-3019 GCA_964604755.1 uncultured Methanosarcinales archaeon
AAACTCATCGCCTACAACCTCCTTTTAAGAACACTCAGACTTTCAGGACAGAGCCAAAGACTGCGTAAAGCTTATAAACAGCGCCGGACCAACGCACACGCATGAGCGACTATGAGAACGCAAAGAAAGTGACGATCCTTCGCTTTGGCGAGATCTTCCTGAAGGGTAAGAATCAGGCGATCTTCTTTCGTCGTCTCATCGACAATGTGCGTATGTTCTGCAAGCACGAAGGGATCGAGTACGAGTCGATCAAACGCATCGGCGGGCGCATTGTGATCCTCGGAGCGCATGTGCCCGACGCTGCAGACGTATGCGGCATTGTCTCGGCAAGCCCGGCATGGCAGATTAGGGCAGTCCACAATATCGAAGAGATCAAAGATATGCTTGTGCAGATAGCGATGGATGCAGGCATTGAGGCGCATGCAACGATACGCGTCACGACGAAGCGAGCAAACAAGCGGTATCCACACACAAGCCAGCAGGTCAGCGCGATTGTCTCAAGCTTCTTCGTCAAGCAGTTTGGGAAGAAAGTCGACCTGAAAAACGGATCGTTCGAGTTCGGGATAGACATCATCGAGGAACATTTCTACCTCTATACGATGAGCGTTGCCGGCGTTGGCGGCCTCCCGGTGGACCATGCACACAAGGTCGTGACGCTCCTCAGCGGGGGGATCGACAGCCCTGTCGCGTCGTTTCTGATGAACAAGCGCGGCTGCTATAATGTGCTTGTGCATTTTAGCAGCCGCCCGCATACGTCCGGGCAATCCGAGGAGAAGGTCAAGAAGCTCGCAGATCGCCTCACGCGATTCCAGTTTCGGACGCGCCTCTACATCGTGCAGATTGGGGAGATCCAAAAATACCTCAGCACGCGCGTGCACGGCTCGCTTCTTGTCATCTTCTATCGCCGCATGATGCTGCGCATCGCGGAGATGATTCAGAGAAAAGAGCATGCGCTCGCGCTTGTCACCGGCGACAATCTTGGCCAGGTGGCAAGCCAGACGATGCATAACATGATCGCGACTGAGGAGGCGGTTGTGGCCCCCGTGCTGCGGCCGCTCCTCACGTACGACAAGATGGAGACGACCAAGCTTGCCCGGCGCATCGGCACGTATGACCTTTCGGTGGCCCCCTTTGATGATTGCTGCACCCTCTTTGTCCCAAAGCATCCCGAGACGAAGGCAGACAAGGACAAGGTCCAAAAGATTGAGGATGCGATCCTCGATGACAAGCTCAAGGGGATGCTCAAGAACGCGATGGAATCAGCAGAGGTCGTCGAATTTGACTGACGATAATGGAGGAACGGACTTACCTTCCTTTTCAGAGATGGTCATGGAGGTCGTGCGCCGCATCCCAAAAGGGCGTGTCATGACGTATGCGGATGTCGCGCATGCGCTTGGCTCTTCCGCCTATCGCGCCGTCGGGCAGGCCATGAAAAACAACAGGCATGGCTACTGGACGGATCCGCAGAACCCACACCGTGTGCCCTGCCACCGTGTCGTCGCCGCAGGCGGAAGGATTGGCGGATTCTCCATCGGCCTAGACAAGAAGACCAAGCTCCTTGAGGGCGAAGGGATCAAAGTGGAGCATGGACAAGTCGTCGACTTTGAGAGAAGGCGCTTGCGCCCATTCTGACGATGCGGATACCTGTAAGCAAGATGGGGCGTAAAAAAGAAATGGACTACTTCTCCTCACACGTGACGGCAAGGATGTCAAGGATGTCCTGCGCGACGGCGGCTGGATCATCGTGAAGCACGCGAGTGATGTCTGCACACGGCCAGCCAGACCGGTAGAAACTTGGGGTGACCACAGCAAGGACATCCTGCGGTCTTGTGACAAACGGCGTGCACATCTGCGATGCGGTAAGTTCTGGCATCGCGTAGCTTGCGCCTTCCTCATCGGTGAAGATCATGAAAATGCGCGTCGCGCGCGGACGGAAGTGAAGACTGGAAAGCCGCTCGCTTGCCGCAAGGTACGTGACGTCATAGCTTTGCTCGTCGCCAAACCCGCTGAGGCGGACCATCGAGAGAGCTGAGGCGAATGTGGGAAATGGCGCAAGCGACTGCTCGACAGCATCATCCGGGTTCCCCTGATAGATAATGCTATCAATGGTCGTCGTCGTACCCGGCGTGACGCTATAAGGAATGGTCAGGAGCGCGAAATAATACCGTGGATCGCCCGCGAACGGGGTGCTTATACGATACATCGCCTCCTGCGCGGCGGCAATCTCGGCCCACATCGAACTTGATATGTCAAGGATCATGACGATGTCAAACAGGCGCGGCTCGGGCGGGATGCACTCGCCCGTCGTCGGATCATACCTGTTGTCGGGGCAGCCATTGCAGTCATTGTCCGCGCCATCGCACGCGAAGATGCCTTCTTCAGGCGCCGGCCAGACCTCGCCAACGCAAAGTGCCCATTCCCCGCCGACGCAGAGCTGGGTTCCGGCATGGCAGTTTCCAATCCCCTCGGTCCCTTCCGGGCCGGTATAGCACCTGCCCATCGTGAGGCCCTCGTCGCGCTCTCCATCGCGGTCATCGTCCCTCCTATTGCATTCTTCGGGAAAGACGGGCGTGCAATATCCGACGAGGCACAGTTCGCGATCACCGGAGCATTCGTCATCAAATTCGCAGGGGTGCTTTGCCGGATCCATGCAGTAGCTGATATCCCAGTCCTGTGGCATCTCGCAGGTGAATCCTTTTGCACAGTCTGATTGATCCCTGCACGTATTGTCATCCTCGACGTATCCTGCGTACAGGCACTCGCCGCTGCGGCAGTCCTGGACGGGAAGGCAGACATTCCCGCATGATCCGCAATTGTACCGGTCAAACTCAAGCCGTGTCACGTCGCAGGGAAAACCGGCATCCCTCTCAGGAAGGGTGCAGACTCCGTCGATGCAATATGCGCTCGGATCGCATGTCGTGCGGCATGCGCCGCAATGGTTCTCATTCGAGAGGATATCGACAAGCCTGTCCTCACCGCAGTCCCGCATGATCCTTCGCCCGCCATCGACCTCGTCTCT
>CAZRZZ010000131.1:0-3013 GCA_964604755.1 uncultured Methanosarcinales archaeon
CCTGCATTGTTGATGTCATCTTTTATACTGTAATAAGCGGCGATGCGTCTTCCCCTGACGACCTTTGCGGAGATGAGCAGCTGCGCCCCATGGCAGACGCTTGCGATGGGCTTTCCCGCGTCGTGAAATGTCTTGATAAAGTCCAGCACCTCCCGGTCCTGCCTGATCTTCTCCATCGCCTTTGCGCCCCCCGGAAGGATGAGAAAGTCGTAGTCCTCTTCGCGGATTCCTGCAATGTCACGCGTCGGCGTGATCGGAAGCCCGAGTTGGCACATGACGTTCTCCTTATTGCGGACGGCGACATCAAGCTCGAATCCTGCCTCCTGGACGCGGTAGAACGGATAGATATACTCATGGTCCTGTGTGTTCTTTCCTGCAATGATCAGCGCTTTTTTTCTCATCGTCTTTCCTCCGGTATGATTATGTTCTTTTTGAGCTCCTCGGGGGGGAGGTAGGGATAGAGGTCTTCAAGAGGCGTTGGTATGGTTTTTCCATCCTGGCCTTTCTTGGCAAGATATTTTGGGATCTGCGGCTGGTCCTTGTCCATGATGATCTCGCAGATCATGGGGCCGTGAGAATTGACGACTTTTTTAATGTTTTCCCGGAGGCCGTCCTGGTTCTCCACGCGGATCGCCGGGATACGGTGCGCCTCTGCGACCTTGAGGATGTCCGGAAAGCTAAGGCCGCTTGTCTCATCGCACCCCATGAGGCGCCCGCCAAAGCGGTATTCCTGTGTCTGCTTGATGGTCAGGTATCCGCCATTGTTTTGGACGAATAATTTGATTGGAAGTTTGTAGTGCATGACCGTGGCAAGCTCCTGGATCGTCATCTGCAGACCACCCTCCCCTGCGATGCAGATAACCCTCTTCTTGTCATTGGCGATGCATGCGCCGATAGCAGCAGGAAGCCCCCACCCCATTGATGCAAGTCCGCAATTCGTAAAGAATTTCTGGCCGTCCTTCACCTTGAAGGCCTGGTGGGTCGTTTGGAATGCAAACCCCATGTCCGTGACGATGACGTCGTCTGGTGACAGGATGTCCGAAAGCACGTCGGCAAAATAGTAAGAGTTCACGCGTCTGGTCAGGTCTTTGTACTCTGGCAGCACGACGGGATAATCTTTCTTCCATCGCCTGCATTGATCCACCCAGTCTTTTATATCGAGTGTGCAGCCATCGAGTTGCCTTTCCAATTCTTCTAAGAACGCCTTTGCGTCATGGTGAATCTTTATGTCGATGCGAAGCGTGTGCTTGTCCAACTCGGCCTTGTCGATATCGACCATGACCGTCGTCGCGTTGCACGCATAATCTTTTGAATCATACCCTGTCTGAGGAAGGGAAAGACGGGTTCCGACCGCGACATAGACGTCGGCATTCTGCACTGCAAAATTTCCGGCGCGCTGGGGAAATGTTCCCGGACGTCCGGCAAATAAGGGGTGGTCCGACCGCACCATGTCGTTTGCATTGCGCGCAGTAACGAAGGGTATGGAGAACTTCTCGACGATCGCCATGAATTTGTTTTTTGCTCCTGCGATTCGGACACCCTGCCCGAGATGGAATAATGGCCTTTTGGCTGACTGGAGAAGCTTGACAACGCGGGATACTTTCTCCTTGAGGTCCGGATCATATCGGGGAGGCTCGATTTCTGATGGGTCAAATTGCTCAAGTTCCTGCCAGTCCATCTCCTTCATCTGGATGTCGCTTGGGATGTCGACCCAGACGGGCCCTGGCCGTCCCGTTGTCGCGATATGGATCGCTTTTTGGAGATGGTAGAGCGTTTTTCTTGCATCCTCGACCATGACAGCGTATTTGGTGATAGGCTTGGCAATATCAATAATGTTGATCTCCTGCACGCCAAGCTGCCGAAGGCCAGTATTTTTTATCGTCTGATTCAAGAAGACCTGGCCGGAGATGACAAGGTGGGGGATTGAATCCATCCATGACCCGGCAACACCCGTGATCGCATTTGTCCCGCCGGGTCCGGTCGTCACAAGGGAAACACCGATACCTCCCTTGACTCGGGCGTACGCTTCTGATGCCGTCGCGACTGCCTGCTCGTGATGGCAACAATAGTAATTCACGTTCTTGTTGAGCGCGAGAGCGTCGTTGAGAAGGATGGATCCGCCTCCGGAGACGGTGAAGATATCCTTTGCTCCGATGTGCTCCAGATAAGCGATCACGTGGTCCGCGATGCGTTTCATCTTAGCCTCTCCCCTGTGTTTGCGTCAGCATATGCTCGTGCAGATCTTTTTTGTCGATGAAGGGGTACATGTCGTCCAATGGTCTTGCCAGCCACCTCCCATCCGGCTTGACAGAGAAGGTGATGCGCGGCATGATCTCCTGGTTCTTGTCGATATCAATCTCGCATATGACCGGCCCTGGCACCTTCAGGACATTTCTTATATCCTCCTCAAGGGTGTGCTGGCTTTTGATGCGGAAGGTTGGAATTTCATAGACCCGGCCAAGATCGACCTGTCGTGCTTGTCGCTCTGAGGCGACAAAGCGCCGCCCGAAATAAGATTCCTGAATTTTCTTGATATACGATGGGCCATCGCTGTTGAGAACAAAGATTTTGACAGGAAGATTGTATGTCCTAATCGTGTCGAGCTCCTGGCTGTTCTTTTGGAATCCATGGTCCTCGCCGATGCAGATGATCGATTTCCCGCCGCTTGCCACACATGCGCCGATGGATGCGGGAAGCGCGAATCCTGTATTCTCAAGGCCCGTCGCAGAGAGAAGGCGCTGGCCTTTTTTGAGTTTGAGTCGCTGCATCGCAAAGACCATCGGTGCACCCCCATCTATGGCGAGAATGGCTTCGTCGTCAAGGACGCTCCCAAGGGCGTCGAAGAACGCGTATGCATTGACAAAACCATCCCTCGTGGCAACTGGTTCTCTTGCATATTTACTCTTCCACCCCCTGCATGTTTCGATCCAGGGGTCTATGCGTTTGCGTTGGAGATGAGGAAGCTGCCGGATGACTTCATGGAGGAACTCTTTTGCGGATGAGCAGATGGCAA
>CAZRZZ010000132.1:0-2916 GCA_964604755.1 uncultured Methanosarcinales archaeon
ATAAACACCCTTACCTGTGAAGGCATCGTTGCTCGACGCTGCATCCGCGAGCATCTTACAAAAATCCTGGTCATACGCGTCGTTCATCGGCTGGAACCGCCATGTCCGCTCTCCAGTGTCGACGCGCTTGAAATTATGATACCGGCCAAGAAGCGCGTTTGGGATGAGATTGATGTGGGACTTGATGATCATCACGCGGCCAACCGCGTAGTCGGGATTCAATCCTCCCGCCGCGTTCGTCACAAAGTAATTCGGGACGCCAAGCTCGGCAAGCACGTGCACGGGGAAGATGACATGGAGCATGCCCGTATTGAACGGGTCTGTCGCGACCTCATAGAAATGCTTCCTTCCTTGGAGGCCGATGATCGGGATGCCCTCAAGCTCTCCGATGTGCACCTTGCCGGCATGGCCGTGCACGGTCGGCCGCGGAAATGACGGGATCTTGTCGTAACCTATCACGGTCGGATCATTAATCTGCCCAGCAAGATCGCCAAGGCCGGAGCCGAGCACGACGCCGAATTCCGGCGTCTTGCCGCGGAATCGCTGTCGGACCTGTTGTCTGATGCACTCCGCCGCCTCCTTGACGCGGAACTCGTAGGTATCATGGAAGCGCAGCGCATCCGCGAGCCTCTCCAGCGATTGGTTTGTTTCGTCTTTTGCCATGGGGCAAGGCTCGTCGCTTCTTGTTTATATTGTTTTTGCTGCACAATTCTTGCAACGACAGAGGTGGTGCATTCTTCTTTTTGTTTGCTCATCTTCTTGCATCGTGAATTTTCTGGATTCATAATCTTTATATACATTCACGGCGTCGAAGAAGAAAGGTGATACAAATCGATCCGGTCGCATCTGCATTCGCGCGCATCAAGGAGGATATGACCTCCATCCAGGAGGAGATTGGCGTTGCCAAGGATATCTTTGCGCTCCTTTCCACCGCTGATGCGGAGAAGGAAGACCGGATCACAAAGCTTGACGCGCGCATGGCTCGTATCGAAGAGGAGATCATCTCGCTTCAGAAAGCGTATGCGGACATGGGCGAGGCCATACTTGACTACCTTGAGGAGATCAACCGCAAAGTCCTTCCGCCGCAGGGCACAAAAAAGAGAGATATCCTTCTTGTGCGTGATGCATAATACTTTTTGTACCACCCAACATATTTATGTACGATGTGGTGACAGGATTCTCTCGAGCACGCACAACCCTTCCTCAAGAACCTCATCCCGTATCGTCAGCGGGGGCAATGTCCGGATAACATTCCCATGCAATCCGGCAGGAAGGACGAGCAGCCCCCTCTTGTATGCGTCAGCGACCGCTTTGTCGCGCAATGTCTTGTTGAATCCCTTGCTTTTCCTGTCCGTGACGAGCTCAAGCGCGTTCATCGCGCCAAGGCCGCGCACGTCGCCGACGTGCTTGTTTCGCTCCATAATCCTATGCATCGATTCGCGCACGCGCTTGCCGATACGCATCGCAAGGCGGTCCGCTTTAAGCTTCTTGAGCTCTGCAATCGCGGCAAGTGATGCGGCGCATGAGACGGGATTGCCGGAGAATGTCCCGCCAAATCCGCCCGGTAAGATCTTGTCCATGAGCTTCGCCCGCGCCGTCACCGCCGAGAGCGGCATCCCGTTTGCGATCGCCTTTGCCATGCAGACGATGTCGGGTGTAACGCCGGAATGCTCGATGGAGAACCACTCTCCCGTGCGGCAAAATCCCGCCTGGATCTCATCAGTAATGAGGAGTATCCCGTTCTTCCTGAGGATCTTTGACAGCCCCTGCAGGTATTTGTCCGGTGCGGGGATAAATCCGCCCTCCCCGGCGATCGGCTCGATGATGACCGCTGCGATCTCTTCTGCTGGCACGACGCCGCTGAAGAAATCGACTTCAATATCTTCAAGGAGCATCTTGATGTAATCCTTCTCTGACATGCCCTCCGGCTGCCGGTACACATACGGGTACGGAAGCTTGTATGTTTCGGGGACGAACGGCCCAAAGCCAAACTTGACAAACTTCTCCTTTGCGGTGAGCGACATCGCCATCCACGTCCTGCCGTGGAACGCATGGTCAAACGAGACGATCGCGTCGCGTCCTGTCGCCACGCGTGCAACCTTCACCGCGTTCTCGACAGCCTCCGCACCGCTATTGAAGAGCGCGCTTTTCTTCCTGAAATTCCCCGGCGTGATCCTGTTGAGCTCTTCTGCAACCGCGATATGGTTCTCGAAGGGGACTTCGGTATAACAGGTGTGCAAAAACTTGTCCGACTGGTTTTTCACTGCAGAGATGACGCGGGGATTGCCATGGCCAAGATTGCTCACGGAGACGCCGCCGGTAAAATCGATGAACGTGTTGTCGTCGACGTCCGTGAGCGTCGCACCCCTGCCGCGTGCGGCAAAGACGGGAAGGACAAACGCCTCCCCTGGCGAGATGGCGCGGTTATGCCTGGCAAGAAGCCTGCGTCCTTTTGGTCCCGGAACGGCTGTTTTGAGCTTGATGACCATGATGTACCTCTTTATTTCCTAAATGGTGCATGGATTTATAAGCGTTGTGGGGGTTGTCATGAACCAAGACTCTAATTTTCCGATGTATATACTTTCTGAGAAAAGCAATATAAACTCAGATGTCTCTTGGTCCCTTATGGATATTTCGACAATCATCGGACGGTTTGCGCTCACGTTCCTGCTCGCGCTCGTCTTCGGCCTTGACCGTCAGCGCGCGCATAAGCCGATCGGTTTTGGCACGTTCACCTTCGTTTCGGCCGGATCCTGCGGACTTGCCATCATCGCGGTATCGCTGCACTCCGACAACCCGCTTCCGCTGCTTGCCGCGATTGTCACCGGCATCGGCTTTCTTGGCGCAGGCGCTCTCATCAAGACAACGGACAAGATCTTTGGCTTCACAAGCGCGGCGAGCATCTGGGTCTTTGCG
>CAZRZZ010000133.1:0-1489 GCA_964604755.1 uncultured Methanosarcinales archaeon
ACGCGTAAGATCGTCGGCAGCGTCAGATGTGTATAAGAGACAGAGTTCATCGAGCAGACCCTCTTTGAGGCAGGGGAGTGATGCGATTGTCCGACGCAGCCTTTTTTATCAAGATCGACGATCCGGCGGAGTTCCGGAAGACCATCCTCTATTCCGTGCGGGATATGATCAAGGTCTTGCAGCGCTATGAGCGTGTCAAGGAGCTTCGCGTGCACAAGGCTGAGCTTGTCGCGAACCTTAAACACACCACCAAGGAGATTCAGGGCATCATCGCCGATCTGGAGAGCAAGCTTCCCGATGTCGAGTACGAGAAGCAGGCAAAGGGCAAGAAAGCGGCGGAGCCTGCAGCAACACACAAGGGCAAGCGCGTAAAGATGAAGCTTCCAAAACAGCAGGCCAAAAACGAGCTTGCCGCGCTCGAAGACGAGTTGCGCGAGATCGATGAGAAGATCAAAGTTATTTCTTAATCTTTCTTTTTATTCACAAGCTTTTCGGTGGAGGGAGAAGCAAAAACCCCAGTCTGAGCTTTACCTGTCCGCATCATCTCCTCAAGATCGATGACGGGGCTGACCTTGCCAAGATATTCATCACGGTATAGCTGCGCATGGAACACCGGGGACTCTCCGACATTCAGTCTCTGCCCAACAAGAGGGTCGATGGGCGTCCCATACCCTCCATGCGATACAAAGTCATCAAGACTTATCGTCCGAAAGCCACGGCGCGCATATTCTTGCTCCCATACACCCCATTTGTCGAAGAGCTTCTCAAATCCTATGCATTCTCCCATGTATAGATAACTGACGGCATCGCCGAAACGGGAACCTGCACGAACGTACCTAGATGTGACTTGATTATCGTTGAAAAATTTCCGCCACCATATCATACGCAAAGAGATGGAAATACCCCCATAAAAGTTTTCCACAAGGAAGCCGGCAACCCTAAAACTTATAAATCGGACCTATCCTCATCGACCCATAGCGCGGGGGTAGCGAAGTGGTCAAACGCGCTGGACTCAAGGCTCCGGGCTTGCCCGCTGATGAGGAATCCAGTCCTTTAGCGGGTTCGAGGGTTCGAATCCCTTCCCCCGCACTTCATTTTCACTATGAAAACAGTCACCCAACAACAACCTGCCGGTTGCGGCATTGCATGCGTCGCTACCGTGCTTGGAGTCAGCTATGATAGAGCGAGCCTCCTTTTTGATAATCCTGAACATGGGATCTCGCGGGGGTTTTATTGCAAAGAGATCGTCCAAGCGCTCAAGAAAGCAGGAAAAGAGTATGCGCATGCCTGGGTGAAGCCATCGAAAAAGCATCTCCTTTCTCGACAAAATGCGATCGTATACATCAAGAAATCGAAGCGCTATCCGCTTGGCCACTACCTTGCGCATCACAAGACGAAGGGTTGGATGAATCCATGGATCAACTTTCCCCGCATTGATCCGGCGAAGAGCGGATGGAACAAAAGGTTGCCAGGCGACGCACAATATATT
>CAZRZZ010000133.1:1589-2826 GCA_964604755.1 uncultured Methanosarcinales archaeon
ATCTCATGGAACCCCCTCGTCATGATCGCGCTCTTCACGTTCATGCCAAGCCCGAGGCCGTCGCAGGCGCCGGCCATGATCGCGACGATGTTCTTGAGGAATCCGCCAAGATCGACGCCGGCCTTGTCGCGGTTAATGTAGATGCGGAACACATCGCTTGCGAAGACATCTCGTGTCCGCTCAAGCACCGTGCCGTCTTTTGCCGCGATGACAAAGGTTGTCGGAACATTATCGATGATCTCGTTTGCAATCGACGGGCCGGACATCGAAACAAGACGCGGCTTGTGCGAGTCTGGCAGGAGGTCCTCGATCATCGAGCCGACGGGCTTTAATGTCTCGCGGTGCAGCCCCTTGGCGAGATTCACGATGATCTGTTCCGTCGTGAGATTCTCGATGATAGTGTGCAGAACGCCTGGGATAATATGTGACGGCACGGAAAGCACGACAAACTCTGCACCGCGCATCGCTGCGGCAAGATCCCCTGTCGCAGAGCAGGACGAAGGAAGCGCGACATCACCAACATATTTGGTGTTCTTCTTTCTTGCATTGATATCTTCGACGACGTCCGTCTCAATCGAGAAGAACTGGAGCGCATGCCCCCTCTTTGCAAGCTGGTAGCCGACGGCGGTTCCCATGTTGCCGGCGCCGACGATGCAGACCACTGCCATGGCGTGTGCGGCAGATCAAGAATTAATAAATATTGCTGTCAGTGGAAGTTGTCGTGTGCACTGCGCGGCTCATAACCGTTTGTCGTGCGCGCAACCCATTCGAAGGGAGAGATTCCAAGTTCGGCAAGGAGGGAGTACCCATGCCGAACCGTACAGGAAGTTATCTTAAAGCCCCCAAGCATCGACCGATCGTATCGCCGCAGAAATGCCTGCCATCCTTTCGGATCGCCGGCTTCATGGTTGATGATCATGTCCGTGTACATCGCGATCGTTGCAGCGATGAGGGCACGCTCACGTCTTCCAAATGGATCGGCGACGAGAAGATAGCTCTTGAGCGCTGGAGGTGACTGATGGCTTTTGGCGCGCAGCCGCTCGGAGAGAATTTCTGAATCAAAATAGTCCCCAAGAAATACGCCATACGCGACCTCGATGGCGTTGCCCCGAAGAAGATAGCGCATCCCGCCCTCGCTTGGGTACGGATCAAGCATGATGATATCCTTCATCGAGCGTGCAAGCCCCTGTGCCTGTCTCTTATACACATCTGACGCTGCCGACGATCTTACGCGTGT
>CAZRZZ010000134.1:0-2821 GCA_964604755.1 uncultured Methanosarcinales archaeon
TATGTGCCCATGTCACAGATCAGCACATATCGTTATAAAAGCTTTTCCTGGTGCAGGCTCTGTCCTGAAAGTCTGAGTGTTCTTAAAAGGAGGTTGTAGGCGATGAGTTTGGTGTAGAGTTCTGCTCGGATGGTGCGGGCTTTGCGGCAGCGTATAGTGCTGCCTTGGGTGCGTTTGATTGCTCCGAAGAGGGCTTCGACTAGTTCACGTCTGTGGTAAGTGCGTGTTTTGAAGGTCTTCTGCATTTTCTTGCGGTAGTGGCCATGTTTTGTGCGTGCGCGTTTTGGAATCATTGTTTTTATCCCAAGATTGTATGCGAGCTCATGAAGCTTTTCCGCGTCGTATGCTTTGTCTGCGACAAGAGTATGTGGTCGTGTTTCATGTAGAAGTGTTGGTGCGTCTTTGATGTCGTGTGCTGGCAGCACGCGGATGCGTGCTGCGACAAAACGTTTGCGTCTTGTATCGACTGTTGCGCTTAGCTTGACTGGTATTCTTGGTATTTTACCGTCGATACGACGTAAGTAATAGTAACTTGGATTCGTCCGTGCAAATCCCGTGCTATCCAAAGCAGCGATGTACGGAATCCCTGTTGTCGCAGCGAGCAAGCGCTGCCATAACGCAGAAGGAACCTTCTGCGTCGTGTAATGCAACGCAGACTTGCTTGGGCAGCGCAAACCAATCAAATCAAAAAAACGTTTTGCACGCCGGAATGAGAACTGACAGTACCGCATGACTAACAACGCTCGCGCATGCTCCCAAAACTCATACGTCTTCGGACCAAAACGATGCAACCAACGCGGCAGACCAACCCGCCTCAACAAACACTTAACTTTTTTAACCAGCCCTACTTCACTTCTCATGGTGGGGGACACTCCCCACCCCCGTTCTTGCCCTTAACCGGGCCAGAACGGGCATATTAACCTTTCTACCAAGACTTAGGACAGAGCCGCAGTCTTGCGGAAGTGAGACCGTCTCTTTTGCAAGGTCCGACGTGAAATAACAAAGCTATCGCGTCGGCTTGAACTCATCTTACCCGGCCAAGAATCTTCCTGAAATTCTCTTCACTCATATCCTTTCGATACGCCTTCGCTACCTCGACCATTTTCTTCTTATCAATCTTTATTCCAAGCTGTGCGAGCATCTTTTCCATCGCCTTTGATGTCGCGCACTGGCAGAACTGCGTCACATTATGCATCTTTGCTGTCGCATGGCATCGCTCGAAGTCAAGCAGCGTAATTTTTCCGCTATCACCGACGATGATGTGTTTGTAGGGATGGTGCATCTCTTCCTTGTTGTGGCCAAGCTTGTCAAGCGTGCGCATCTGCTTGAAGACATTGCCAAGCATAATTTGTGCATACTTTTTTGTCGTTTTGGAGAGGTACTCTTTGATTGAGTCCCCTTCGATGAAGGGGTAGACAAAGTAGTCTTTTCCTGCCATCAGGACGCGAGGGCCGATGCCGTGCGCGTTGAGCCTGGAGAGCACCCTTGCTTCATGATCTACCGTCCCTTTTGCCGGGCTGTCCGGGCGCTGTATTTTGATCGCCACTTTGCGGCGTTTGTACATACCAGTGAGGATGATCCCGCGATGTCCTTTCGTGAAGCGTCGGATGTGTCGGATGCCATTTCTTTCAAGCTCCTTGGCAAACTCTGTCTTGGAGATTTTGTAGACATAAATCGTCTCGAATCCTCCAATATATGCCCGGTCAAGCTCCAGTGCAAGCAGGAACATCTCATCGATCACTGCATCGACAACATTCTTTTGCGTGAGCGACGAGAAGAGGATAAGCGCGATACCGTCTGTCTTTAGATATGCCGGAAGGTCTCGCAGGAAGCGGGCGAGTGTTTCATATCCCCTCTTCCCGCCGTCGAGCGCCATGTCCGGATAATTCTTGCCCGAGGGAAGGTACGGCGGATTGAAGATGATCGTGTCGTACACCCCTTTGACGGACAGGAACAGGTCGGATTCGACCGCCGCAAAGCCAAGCTGCCTTGCGGCACGGACCGCAGCAGGGTTGCGATCGACACAGAGCACATTCTTGACTCTCTTCGACTTCCTCGCGGCAAGCGCCTGATAGCCAGAGCCCGTCCCCATGTCAAGGACATTTCCCTTTGCAAGCTTTGCGGCCCACTTGGCAAGAAGCATCGAGTCCTCGCGGGGTTCATAGACCGGATGTTGCGCCGTCGTGTCGTCTGTCATTTTTGTTCAGCTTTGTTCTGGCCTCACATATCCACGCAGCAGCATGCGCCCAAGCATCGTGAGGCTCACCTGGATGCGGCCATGCTTTTGCTCCGTTTGGACAAGACCAAGCTCTTTGAGCCCCTCGGAGCGCTGATTGCCGTTGACGTGATAAGAAATGAGGGGAAGGCTCATCTTGGCGCGATGCGCAAGGTCCTCAAGCGACGCGCAGCAGTCCTTCTTGGCGATGATCTGCAAGATCTTCATCTTTCGCTCGGTAAGAAGCGAGTAATAGGAAAACTTCAGGACGGGCAGAAGCATCGCCTCGCCGCCCTCGACGGAGATCGCCTTGAGGCCATTGACGAACGCGGCACTCGTCGCCGCGCACTGTGTCGTGCGGTCCCCCGTCGAGGTATTGATGATGATCTCCCGGTCTTTTGCCGCGCCGCTGATCTCCGCGATCTTGGAAAACATCGCCTCCCAGATGTCACCTTTGATCCTGGTGATGGCAACGTTGATGTGGAATTTCTCAAGCTCCTGCTTTGTCTGGTTCGCCTTCGCGATGTTTTCCGATGGAGAGATCAGGATAACCCTATCCGCTGAAAAGTCGCGCAGGCCAAAAAAGAGGGCGCCCATGTTGTCGCC
>CAZRZZ010000135.1:0-2803 GCA_964604755.1 uncultured Methanosarcinales archaeon
TCCCTCCGCGCAATTCATCATCGGAGACATCGAAGCGCCGACACCGCTTGCAGAGACGGAAGGCATTGTCCGCATCGCAACCAAAATCTATGAGGGCCTTCGGGAATATGCGTCGGGTGAACCGGCACCGCTTGTCGAGCGAGACATCTTTACCATCCCCGTATCCTGTCAGAACCCTCGCTCTGGCATCTCGCATGGAAGAGCATATGAGATCACCGACAATGTTATCCGTGCGGCAGAGAGCGTCGCTCGTGAACGCGGCATCCCTGCTGGTGCACTCATCGCTATCGCGATCCATGAATCAGGGCTTGATCTTGAGGGAACGCTTGGAAAGCCCTGCCCCCCGGAAGATGGACGCGAGAATTTCCGCCCCGGCCTTGTGACGCGGCGGCTGTTCATTTCTGGCGAGCAGAATAGCGTTGAGGATAGCTGTGTTGCTGCGCGCGCAAACGGTGATGATCGCATCGTCCCTGAAGAGCGGGCGCGAGCGGCAGGAGAGGTATGCGAAGAATATGCGTGCACATGGAAGCGCACAAGCACGAGCGTGGTCTGCGCGGATGGAGAACGATATCGCAATGTTCCCGCGTACCAATGCCTCGCGGTATATGAAGATATCCGTGAGGCGTTCGATGACTGGGCGCAGGGATTCATTCGCCTGCAAAGCGCTGCGGATTGCGGCGAGATGTCAATGACGCTTGCCGGTTTCGTCGACCATGCTTCCTGTGTGATCTATGAAGAGGATGAACGATGGGCGCAGGAGATGCGCGCAATCATCAATGACCATTGCCTTGGTGAGGTCAGCCCATGAAGATGATACTCATCATCATTGCGGCACTGCTTGCCGCAAGCGCCACAGCGCAGGATTGCGAAACCGACGACGTGTGTAACCGGGGATGCATCAATAACACGATTGACGGCTTCGATCCGGACTGCGGCGTGCCAGAGGCAAATCTCTATACCAAAAGTGCCGGAGCCCCGCCCGCCAGCGTGAAAGAAGACAAAGAGGAGGGATTGCCCGCCGTACTTGCGCAGCTATGTCCGGAGATCAAGGACGGCGTGTGCGAGACGACGTGTGAAGGCGTCGACCTTGACTGCCTTTGCGGAGACTTCGAGTGCCAGACGCACGAGAGCGCCTCGACGTGCCCGATGGACTGCAGGCATGAGCAGAATTCCTTATGCGCGATCGCTCACGATGGATATTGCGATATTGGCTGCCAGCCGTTCGACGCGGACTGCGTAACGCAGACAATCGTGAGGAGGACGCAGGACGTACAGACGAGCTTTGGTCTCTCGGAACACACGGTGTATGCCACGCTTGCCATCATCCTCATCATGCTGTGCGCGATCGTCATCTATCTTATGCATAAAGCATTTGAGATCAAGAAAGAGGAGGGGATAAGAGGCCAATGAAAAAATGGAGGATGGGATACAAAGGGCAGCTCGCGGCGAGCAAGGCGATCAAATATGCAATCGCTGTCATTCTCATTGGTGTCGCGGGAGCGCTCTTCTCGCTTGCGATCGCAAACAATGAGGCTGTCGGATCAACGTCAAATCCGACGGTCGTCTTCGTCGTCGCCCAGCACCGCCTGTTTTATTCAGCCGACTGCTTTGCGTATGAGGATCCCATCACGCGCCGCGTCTATCCCGGCATTATTGATGCCCTAAAATTCACCGAAGATCGCCTTCAATCCTGCTATGCGACGGAAAGTCCGACCCATCCATGCTTTGGCATCACGATCGAGACAGCATCAGGAACGCTTGACCCTATTTACACAAAGAATTATGGCGGCTGTTCGGTCCGGCACGAGATGATTGAGCGGCCAAAATACGTGCAGCTCCATCAATACGGCCGACAGGTGCAGGCGACGCTCAAGCTCAAATACCCACGACCATGAAACACCTTTGGAAAGATAAGAAAGGGTATAACATGCCCGACTGGTTTGATATCATCTTCTCCATAGCCGTTGGCATCATCATTTTCTTCGGGTTCATCTCGCTTGGGACATATATGGAAGGTATCATCCAGGGCCGAGCGCAGGATGCGCAGCAAGACATCACGGATGCATACAATCTCATCAACTACCTGCGCACAGAAGTCCGGGCAGGGCCGCTTGCCGGGATGACGCTTGGCGAGCTTCTCGTGCATGTATACCACGACCCGGAACTGGACAGCTACCATACCTGGGCCGAAGAGACACAGGGGCTCCTCAACCGCGTCTTCGGCGAAGACAATTGGTATCTTACGATTCGTTTCCCCGACCCTACACACTTTTTTGACGACGATGGCGAAGCGACCGAGGTCGCATCCGTGCACTTTCCAGGCAGAATAACACTGTCAGGTGCACGCGTGACAAGCGCAATGATCCCAACGATGTCGCCGGGAAAAGATATCGAGATCCTCTTGCACATCCGGGAGGATTGACAAGACAATGAAAGAGATATTATCATGCGGCAAAAGCAGGAAGGGTATGATCCTCCTGACGCTCGCGATGCTCGGTGTCATCATCGGGTTCATCGCGTTCCTTGTCATCTCCACGGAAGAAGCAACCGAGCGTGAGCAAAGGTTCATCGGCGAGAACGCGCTTGCAATCCTCCGTGCAGATCAGAAGGCGCAGCTTGTGCTCGCTTACCTTGACATGGCGGCGCTCTTTGCCACTCGCGAGGGGATCCTTTTGCTCGCAGAGTATGGAGGCATTGCCGCAGACACACCTTGCGGGGTCTATGCGGGCTACTCAATATGGCAGGCACCAGTCGGAGAGGAAAGACGTATCGAGCGCTGTGTTCCGGAACGCATCGACGGTGA
>CAZRZZ010000136.1:0-2683 GCA_964604755.1 uncultured Methanosarcinales archaeon
ACGATCTGCAGCTTGATCATCGCAAGCTCGATGAGGATTGCGTGCTTGAGAAACCATGCCCCAAGCGTATGCTCTTCGCGCAGAATCCATTCGACGATGCCAGGCATATCTTTTCCGTGGCGGCAGGACTTTATTAACGTTTCCAAACAAACTTTTTAAAATCCCCTGCAACGACAGTGCCCATGATCAAGGGCCAGATCATTGCAGGGGAATTTGGCAGAATCCTTGCAAGGCAGAAATCCGATACACCAATTGAGATTGGAGAGCTGCTTGTCGCACAAGAGGCCTTAGGCAGGCTCATCTTGCTTCAGGCATACGACCTTGTCTTTGGCAGCCAGGTATCGGCACAGAATCTCGAACTCATCTCTGGTCTTCGCCTCGAGGAGGATCCGCAGATAGGATTTCTCGATGAGCATCTCAAGAACTACACCATCGCCCATCTCAAGAGCATCGTCACTATTCAGCATGGCAAGGCAACCTCGACAAAGACCCTGCCTTCATTCTTCTCCGATGTCCGTGAGGTAAAAAAAGAAGACCTTCGTTTTCTAAGCAATCCGCAAAATCCCCTGTCGCTTGGATCCTTGCGCAGCGGATCGAAATCGCTTGATGTTCCAATCTGCCTTGATGGTGAGCTTGCGCTTTCGCATCACGTCCTCATCGCCGCGACGACGGGGAGGGGCAAGAGCAACCTGATGTGCACAATCCTCTGGGACGTCACGGACAAGCCATATTGCGGTATGCTCGTGCTCGACCCGCACGACGAATATTATGGGAAAGGCGTACCCGGGCTCTCCTGCCATCCGGCGCGCGATAAAGTATCTTACTATACGTCAAAGGACCCTCCTCCAGGCGCAAGGACGCTTCGCATCAACATCGAGATCATCCGGCCAAGCCATTTCGATGGCGTTCTCGACTGGTCCGGGCCACAACTCGAGGCGCTGCGGGCCTACCACAAAAAATACGGGACGGGATGGATTGAGGCGGTCGTTCTCGAAAAACCCCTTGGCCACCACTTCCACGAAGGTACACTTGGCGTCGTGCGCCGGCGCATCATGAACCTTTTAAACCTTGACTTTTCTGACAATCAGCTCTTCTGCAATGGCATTTTTGTCATCAATGGCGGCGAAACCGTCGTGAACGACATCGTCATGGACCTTGAGGATGCAAAAACCGTCATCGTCGACACGAGCCAGTTTGGTGGCCCAGTCGAGATCCTCATTGGCGGGATCATCGCGCGGGAAGCCCTGCGCAGGCGTCAGCAGCAAAAGAACACCACACGGTTTGCAAGGAAACCAGTCATCAGCATCGTGCTCGAAGAGGCCCCGCGCGTGCTCGGAAAAGATGTCCTCGAGAAAGGACCGAACGTGTTTAGCACGATCGCACGGGAGGGACGCAAGTTCAAGGTCGGGCTTTGCGCAATCACGCAACTTCCAAGCCTCATCCCCCGCCAGATCCTTGCGAACATGAACACGAAGATTATCCTTGGCATCGAGATGGCCACAGAGCGCCAGGCGATCATCGAGAGCGCAAGCCAGGACCTGTCGACGGACAGTCGTGCAATCGCGAGCCTCGATAGGGGTGAGGCGATCGTCTCCAGTAACTTTGCGGCGTTTGCCTACCCAATCAAGATACCCCTTTTCGACGACATCATCAAATCAGCATCGGTACGGATGGTCGACGTTAGGAAAGCCGCGGCTGCCATGCCGGCGTTTGACGGGGTGAAGCTTACGTGAAGTATGCCCATTTTGCCGATGTCCACATCGGATCATGGAAAGAGCAAAAGCTCCAGGACGCGAGCAGCCATGCGTTCGAGAAGGCATGCGACCTATGCGTCACGCAGGATGTCGATTTCATCCTCATCAGCGGCGACATCTTTAATACGAGCCTTCCGCCAATCGACAAGCTCCGGTTCGTCGTCAGGAAACTGCGCGAGCTTCGCGAAAGGCATATCCCCGTGTATATCATTGCCGGAAGCCATGACTTTAGCCCGTCAGGAAAGACGATGCTTGATGTGCTCGATGAGGCGAGGCTCGTCACGAACGTGACGCGCGGCACTGTCAAGGATGGCATGCTCCACCTCCAGTTCACCACGGATGCCAAGACGGGTGCAAAGATCACTGGCCTTGTCGGCAAGAAAGGCATGCTTGACCGCAGGTATTACGAATCCCTCGACTGCGCATCTCTTGAGGAAGAGCAAGGGTACAGGATCTTCCTCTTTCATACCGCACTTTCCGAGCTTAAGCCAAAAGAGCTTGATAGGATGGAGGCATCCCCAATCTCCCTGCTTCCCCGTGGATTTGATTACTATGCCGGTGGCCACGTGCATATTGTCAAGCAGTTCTCGATGGATGGCTACAGGATGGTCACGTATCCTGGGGCATTGTTTCCGGCGAACTTTCGCGAACTCGAGCAGTTTGGACACGGCGGCATCTTCATCGTCGAATCAGACGGACAAGGAAACGACACGCACACGTGGCATCCAATCAAGCTTTATGAGGTTGTCAGCCTTAAGCTTGACTGCAATCACAAACTTCCTGCCGATGTCGAGCGGGGGATCCGTGCATGGGCAAAGCAGCATGAGGGATCGCTTCCCGGCGCTATCGTAACGCTGCGCCTTGAAGGCAGGATACGCGAAGGCCGGATATCTGATATTGGCTTTGCAGCGCTCGCGCAGGAGATGCTC
>CAZRZZ010000137.1:0-2603 GCA_964604755.1 uncultured Methanosarcinales archaeon
CCATGATAGTTCCCTCCTAAACAAAGCGATGCCAAAACCCACTCACTTATAAATTTTCTATTCCAACAGCAGCCATTATTTGTGCAGCCGTGGACCGTGCCGTGTGCCCCATTCGTTTCCTGCTTCGAGATAGAAGACGGATGCGAGGATGATCGCACCGCCGATGATGGAGCGAAGAGTGATGGCCTCGTCAAAAAATCCCCAGCCAAGCACGGCCGCGAAGGGGACTCCCAGGAGGATGATGATGCTTGCGACATCCGTCCGCACCCTCTGCAGGCCGATACTCAGGTTCAGCTGTGCAATACCCGTGCAGAGCAAACCAAGGAGGATTAGCCACTTGAGATTCTCGACAAGAAGACCGCTGCCGAATACAAATGGCGTCCAGATGAGGAATGCGGCGGCAAAGCACAGCACCCAAAGCGCAGTGCTCACCCCGTGATGGCCAAGCGTCTTTCGAAGATACGCTATGTACATTCCATACGTGACCCCGTTGCAAAGCGCAAGAACATTTCCAATGATTGCTGTAGGCTCAAATGGGTTGAAGATGGCGATCCCAAGAATGCCGATGCCGATTGCGGCAATCCCGCGATGTGTCGGGCGCTCGTTCATGAACAGCCATGCAAAAAGCGCTGCAAAGAATGCATAGCTTGAGCTGAGCAGCACGACGTTCGTGATCGGGGCATACACGAATGCTGCCGTGTATAGCCCAAAGTTTGCCGAGGCCATGAGGCCAAGAAGCGCAAACCTCCAGGGGTCGCTTTTAAGATTCGAGAACATGCGTTTGTCAAAAAAAGGAATGGCGCAGAAAAGGAATGCGGCACCGATGAGCAGGCGAAAAAAAGTGATGACAAGGGGGTGGATGCTAGAGTCGATCATCCTCACGAATATGCCGATGAACGCGTAGCAGATCGTCGTGAGCACGAGCATGATATGCGCTCTCATGCCATCGCCTCCTTGAACTGCGCAAGAAACACCTCCCAGTCCTTTTCCTTGATGGCGGCGCCGCACGCAAGATCATGCCCTCCTCCATAGCCTTCGACGCCGGTGAGCGCCTTCTCGAGCGCTGGCGGGATCTTTTTCTTGCTTGAGCGCAGGCTGAGCTTGTACTCCTCGCTTTTGACGCGGCCGACGATAATAATTTTACTTGGATAGAGGTAGAGAAGCTCATTGGAGAGCTCTTTGGTGTAGCTTGTCCTGTCCGCGGAGTAGGTGAAGATAAAGAACTTGTCGCGTCCTGCCTTCTTTTTCGCCTCGGCAAGGAGCACGTCATACTCCTTCTTTGCGTGCATGGCGTTCTTGAGCAGGAATCTGCCCTGGCTTGTCGTGCCTTCGAGAATTTCGTAGGGATCCTTGATGCGCGTCAGGATCTTGATATTGCGCTTCACATCGCTTGTCCTTCCCTTGAGCAGAAAGCTGATGAGCTTGATAAGCTCGCCAAGGCGGCTGCCAAAGAGCGCGTCCTGCGGGCGCTTGACCGTCGCTTTGAGAAGTTTCGGGTATTGCGTGCAGAACTCGGGCAAGAAGGGGGGAAGCTGCCAGTCGCCGACCCCGCCGACCATCGCGATCCACAGGTCATCTTGGTTCTGCACGACGTAGAAGGTGTTGATTGTCGTCGAGGATGTATCCTCCGGATCATTCTTGCGCGGGTTGTAGTACCAAACACCCTTGCGGTCCTGGACACCGTGGTGGTCGATCCATATGACGGGGCACGAAACCTTGTCAAGAAAGCCCTGCAAGACATTGGGGATGTCAAGGATAAAGATGAGGTCCGGTTGGTACTCATGGACATACGTGAGCATACCCTCATCGACAAGGGGACGGGTCTTGAGAGGAAAACCCTTTCCTTCCTTCTTGTAGCGGTAAAGAAGAAGAAACGCGCACGTTCCGTCCGGATCATCGTCGTGGATGAACAGGGGGCGCACGCTCTTGTCAAGCGCCTCCTTGATCTCCTGGCATTGCTTTGGTGTGAGCACCATCGTGTATCCGACGCGACCAAAAAAAATCAAAATCAAGGTCCCCTCCAGTGCAGAAGGTGGAAGAAGAAGTATATAAGGTTTGGGATGGAAAAAGCCCGCTCCTGACCCGCCCGTTTATCACGCCTTGATTCTTTTAAGCCGAAACACGTTCTCCCTCTCCATTTCCTGCAAGCGTAGCTTGATGAAGTTCTGCGCCTTTTCCATCTTTGGGATTACTTCGAACTCGAGCGCGTTGACGCGCCGCTTGGTCTTTTCGATCTCGGCAAGGAGGCGCTTCATCGCGGTCTCGACCTCCGCGGCGCGGATGGACTTCTCGACAACCTTCTCGTACGCCTCGGCCGCAGCGTCAATGGATGCAGAACTCTCCAGGATACCATAGCCGCGTTCCTCAAGCCTCTTTTGGACGGGCTTGCTTCTCACTTTTGGCGCGACGACACCCATGATGTTGCGCGCCTCAAGCTCGACAGTTGGAGAATCCTTAATTGCAAGGGCCATGCTCTTGATCTTCAGGTCGCTCTCGAGGCACCGGGCAATCGCCATCGCCTCAAGCGCTCTCTTGTACTCTTCGACAAGCTCGCGCCGCAGCGTCTTTGCCTCCTTGAGGATGTCAAAGAACGCAAGAATGAG
>CAZRZZ010000138.1:0-2477 GCA_964604755.1 uncultured Methanosarcinales archaeon
CGTGTTCCTTCCGCTTCTGTTCTGGAGTCAGGAGACCGACCTCGAGACGAAGATCGCACCCATACTGCCGACGCCGGACGAAGAATTGTGGCAGGGGGTTCCGTGGCGCATGAACCTCCTCGAGGCACGGCGGGACGCCAACAACGAAGGCAAGCGATGAAATCATCTTCACCGGTTCCGGGACGGAATCGGCGAACATTGCGATTAAGGGATTCGCGTGCGCAAACAGACGCAAAGGAAATCATATCATCACTACAGCGATCGAGCACAAGGCCGTGCTCGAATCCTGCAAGTGGCTTGAGGCGCATGGCTTTGCAGTGACCTACCTTCCCGTCGACAAGAACGGCAAGGTGACGGACAAGCAAGTCCAGGATGCGCTCACGGACAAGACAATCCTGGTGAGCGTCATTTATGCAAGCAATGAGATCGGCACGATCCAGCCAATCGAAAGGATCGCCCGCGTCTGCCACGATGCCGGAGTTGTCCTGCACACGGATGCGTGCCAGGCCCCCGGACTTCTTGACATTACCGTCGAAAATCTTGGTGTCGACATGATGACGATCAACGGCTCGAAAATGTATGGGCCAAAAGGGGTTGGATGCCTGTACGTTCGGCGAGAGCTGCAGATCGAGCCGCTTATTCATGGCGGAGACCAGGAGTTTGGCAAGCGCCCCGGCACGCAAAATGTCGCTGGCATTGTCGGCTTTGCCAAAGCATTGCAGATCGCCGAAGATATGCGCCATACAGAGGCGGCAAGACAGACAGAGCTGCGCGACATGCTCATCGATGGCGTGTGCGCGATTGCCGGTGTCAGGCTCAATGGGCACCGCACAGACCGCCTGCCCAATAATGTCCATATCAGCGTGCGTGGCGTAGAGGCCGCCGCACTGCTCACGGCCCTCGAAGAAGAGGGCATCAGTGCATCAGCAGGGAGTGCGTGTATTTCCACGGCGATCGAGCCCAGCCACGTGGTCAAGGCACTCGGTCTTGCGCCGGAGTTTGCACTTGGCTCGATCCGGCTGACGCTTGGGCGGGCGACAAACAAGGAAGATATCAAAAAAACGATCGAGGCGCTTAGGGCTTGCATCACACGCCTGCGCAACCTCGCCAGGGGACGGTGAATACCATGACAAAAGCAATGGAGCAAAAGCAGGAAGGACCAGTTCACGCGGGCATGACCGTCGGTGAAGTCGTTGAGCAATTTCCTGAAGCGGTGCCGATCATGCTCAACTTTGGCCTGCACTGTGTCGGCTGCCATGTCTCTCCGTGGGAAACGCTCGAGCAGGGCGCAGTCGGCCATGGCATGCCGCAGGAGGTCTTCGACAAGATGCTCGAAGCGATCAATGTGGCGCTCGCGGCAAAACCGGAGGCAGCAGCCGGGAGTCAGGGTACTATCACGGTCACGCAGGCCGCTGCACGGAAGGTCATCGAGATGGCGCAAAAAGACGGCCGCGCAAGCGCAATTCTTCGGGTCCGCGTCGTTCCCGGCGGATGCGCCGGGTTCAAGTACGACCTTGACTTCACAAACTCGCCGGAGCCCGAGGACATCACTATTGAGGTGCACGGCATCAAAGTGGTTATCAATCAGGAGAGTATCGGCATGCTCTCTGGCGCTACAATCGATTATGTAGACACGCTAAACGCATCGGGATTCAGGATTGAGAATCCACAGTCGCACAAGTCTTGCGGTTGCGGGGAGAGTTTCGGATGAACTGGATCTGCAAGGGCTGCAAGTTCGAGTACAAGGGGTCTGGCCTTCCAAACCGATGTCCCGAGTGCGGCAAGCGTGAATGGGACACGAAAAAGGCAGTTGTACTTGAGGGGGATGAGCCAAACCCGCTTGATGAGGCACTGGAGAAACTTGAGGCGTACGAAAAGGACTGCGAACCGCGGACCCTCCTCGATATTGATGAATAAGAGAACGAAGAACAAACAGAAGCGATACCCATGGCAAAGCTTGAGCAGGAAGTCAGGAAACGATCATTCAAGATCCTTGCCTACTCCGATGTCCACGGTGACGTCACGACGATATCCCGCCTTGTCGAGCTTGCCAGAAAGGAAGATGTTGACTTAGTCGTGAACTGCGGGGATTTTACCAAGTTTGGATCGAACTGGCAGAACATGATCGGGCCATTTCTGGACATCGGCAAAAAGCTCGTCTTCATCCCCGGAAATCATGAAGATGAGTCGACTGCGGAATTTCTTGCTGGCATGTACCGGGTGAAGAACATCCATGGCTATGGCGTCAGGTACGGCAAGGTTGGGCTGTTTGGCTGCGGCGGCGGCGATGTCGGGATCAACAGGATTTCGGATGATGAGGCCCACATGAAGCTGCGCGAAGGCTTCGAGAGGATCAAGTACCTCAAGCGGCGCGTGATGATCGTTCATAATCATCCGGCAGGCACGATGATGGAAAAATTCTCGACCATCGTGAGCGGCAATAAAGGTGTGCGACGGGCAATCGAGGAGATGAAGCC
>CAZRZZ010000139.1:0-2438 GCA_964604755.1 uncultured Methanosarcinales archaeon
GCAAGACCGCATCGACAGGATATTCAAAACAGGCACAGTGCGGTTTGATGCAGCGAGGGCTCTTGAGCACATCAAGAATCCAATCGAGATGCGCGATTATGTGCTTCGTCTTGCGGCCATGCAGCAACACTACCAAGGGTATCCGCAGCGATAATCTTATAAACGGCAATTGCTTAAGGGTGTCAAAAGAGGGGTAGGATGGCAAAGAATCTGAAAAAATCCATGAACAGGTATACGTTCTTTGGGCTCTTCTTGATCCTTATCGTCCTTGCTCTTATCATGCTCAACGAGTTTTTGCTCGTCCTTCTTAGCGCGCTCATCGTCGTGTACATCTTCCACCCCGTGCATGTGCGTCTGCAAAAGAAGATAAAAAACAGGAACATCACTTCGTTGATGATGACGATCATCGTCTTGCTCGTCATCAGTCTGCCCATCGTCGTCTTCGTCTCCGTGGTCACCCCTGAAGTCAACGCGTTCTACCGGGACGCCATAGCTCAGCTTGGTACGGGCGGCTTTGTCGACTTAAAAGGCTGTACAGACGGCGCGGTCTGCATGATCCACAACACCATGACGACACTCTTTGGCTCTGAACAGGTCGAAGGGGTCATCAAGGACACGCTCTATGGGTTCAAATCCTACATCGTTTCCATATCCAGCAAAATCATCTTCTCGATCCCAAGGATCATCTTGCAAGGATTTTTGCTGTTGTTTGTCATCTTCTTTGCATTCCGTGACGGGAATGAAGCGATGAGGGCCTGTTTTGATCTTCTGCCGCTTGATAAGCCGTTCAAGAAGCGTCTTGTCGACCACACACGCGACGTCATCTTCGCCACGGTCTACGGCAATATCGTCATCGCGTTCATCCAGGGCGGCGTGGCGATGATCGGATTTTACATTTTTGGCCTGCAAAGCCCCGTGTTCTGGGGGCTTGTCACGGTCCTTGCCGGGCTTGTCCCGTTTGTCGGGACGGCGATGATATGGGTCCCGGCAGGGGTCGGCAAGATCGTGCTTGCTATGATGGCCAATGATAGCTTGGGTGTCTGGCAGGGGGTCGGCCTTCTTGCCTACGGCGCGCTTCTCATCAGCACGATCGATAATATCGTGAAGCCAAAAATCATCGGCGACCGTGCAAGAGTTCATCCATTGCTGATTTTCCTTGGACTCATCGGCGGCATCTCCGCATTCGGCTTTGTCGGTGCGATCATCGGGCCGCTCGCGTTTGCGCTACTCACCACATTCATCGATGTTTACCGGAGAGAAGCATGAAATTGTCAGTTAAGGATATGGATATCTCCACCGGCGGGATCCTCATTGCGCTTCTCAACATGCACGACGCGGAGATGCTTGACTTGTTTCCGGGGGACCGCATCCGCATCAGCAAGGCAAAGAAGAGCACCATCGCAATTGTCGACATTGCTGAATCGGGAAAGGCATGCCCCCGCGGCAAGGTCGGCCTTTTTGAGGAGGTGCTTGACAAGATCGGTGCACAGCATGGCGATACGGTCACGATCGACTATGAGAGCAAGCCGGAGAGCATCAGGCACATCCGGCGCAAGCTCGATGGCAACGCGCTCACCCCGGCTGAGGTCCGGCATATCGTCGACGACCTTGTCGGAGGAAAGCTCACGGATACAGAACTTACCTATTATGTCGCGGCGAACTATACGCGTGGCATGACCAAGAAGGAGACCGTCGCGCTCACAAAAGCGATGATCGAGACCGGTGATACCCTCACGTTTCCAAAAGAAAAGATCGTCGTCGACAAGCATTGCATCGGAGGCGTTGCCGGAAACCGCACGACGATGGCCGTTGTCCCTATCGTCGCAGCCGCCGGGCTTTTTGTACCAAAGACATCAAGCAGGTCGATTACGAGTCCGGCCGGCACGGCAGACACGATGGAGGCGCTCGCCGACGTTTCCATGAGCCTCAAAAAGATCAAGAAGGTCCTCACAAAGGTTGGTGCATGCATCGCGTGGGGCGGCGCGATCAACCTTGCGCCGGCCGATGACATCATCATCAAGGTAGAGCACCCGCTCTCGGTCGATCCTGAGGGGCAGCTTCTTGCAAGCATCATGGCGAAGAAAGGGTCCGTCGGCGCAACGCACCTGCTCATTGATATCCCTATCGGGCGCGGCGCGAAGCTTGAATCCAGAAAGGATGCGGAGCACCTCAGAAAAGAGTTTGAGGAGATCGGAAACGCGCTTGGGATGAAGGTCTGCGTCGTCATCACCGACGGAAGCCAGCCCATCGGCAAGGGGATCGGTCCTGTACTCGAGGCGCGCGACCTGATGTGGATGCTCAAGAACGATCCGCGTCAGCCATATGATCTACGAGAGAAAAGCGTATTCATGGCTGGCAAGGTCTTTGTGATGACGGGCCTTGCCAAAAAAGGACAGGGCGAGAAAATGGCGGAGGAGATCCTGCATTCAGGTAAAGCG
>CAZRZZ010000140.1:0-2416 GCA_964604755.1 uncultured Methanosarcinales archaeon
CACGATGAGATCGATGCGCTCAGGGAGGGAGTTGAGGAATTGGCGTGTGCGAACTCCATCTTCATCGATGATTTTCATACCGTACGCCGTGCCGCAGAAGAGCTCCATCTGCGACCATATGATATCCACTTTATTTCTCCCGAACCACCAATATATGTCTTTGGCGCACCACTCGATGATGGGGATACGGACATGACGACGATTGCCGTGCATACCATCTTCAACCGTGAAGGTATTTTCAGGGACGTCCTCTTCAACGACAAAAACCAAATGCTTTCGCGACTTGGAGAAACTTCGGATGTAATCCCTTATCCGGCAAACGCGATGCGGGTCGAGTCCTATCTTGCCCGAATGCATCACGGAGGGATCCTTGATCCTAACTCTGAGCAATTCGCCAGACTTCCCAAGGGGGAAAAACAGGAGACGATCGAGCAGATTATCCAGTTCACGCACATGCTCTCCGGCTTTGAGAACGCGCTAGTCCGCTATCTCAAGCAGACACCAATGGAGCGCTGCTCAGCCTATGTCACGCATGCGTTCTCTCCCCTCATCGGCGGATCCCTTCCTATCGAGGATGAAAAAGAGGTGTACACTAATCTGCACCTTCTCATCGCAGACCATCTTGATGACCCAAAACAGATGATCTATAAAATCCACAATCTTGTCAGCGCGAACATGCGCGACCTTGACACGAACGAGCAGCAATCCTATCATATGATGCTTGCCCGTCTTCCCGGAACGCTCGCAAAGCTTCGCGACCGGCGCTTTGCGTTCATCCTCCAGCTCCAGGAGGCGATCAGCCCGGACATGGCGCGCTTCAAGGAAAAAATACCAAAAAAAGAATGGGTCGAGCACCGAAAACTTGTGCCCAACCTTGCCGGACTTCTGCGCGAAGCAAATGTGAACTATGCCATCTTTGTGCCAAGGCAAGATGTGGTCTGGCAGTATCCCGACGCTGTACTAGACGCGCTGTAGCGCTTGCACCTCAAGCTCCTCTTGTGCGCTCATGAGCTCGACAAAGGCGTCGCGAAGCTCTCCCTCGCACCTGGCGATGTCGCCCGTGAGCGTGTTGATCCAGCGCATATCGAAGCTGCCCTTCTCGTACGTGCACGTCATCATCTTGCCGCCAAAGAGCTCATGGACGGGCCGTGGCTCGCTTGCGCTGATGACGGAGAAGCTCTTGATGAACGTGCATCCATCCGTCGTCTCATAGCGCATCACGCTTCCGGCGATCCTGCGCTCCATGACCGCGGGGCTGCAGCGTTGCGCGTTCTGCACAAAGCACGAGACATCCTCGCCGCAGTCAACTTTCTCTTCCTTCTCGCCGGCGAAAAGACCCCAGAGAAGGAAGCCGACGATGACGAGGAGGACTATTCCCACAATCCATGCGATCACGTGCTCATGTCGTCTCCAAAAGCCTGGCTCTTCAAATCCATTGGTCATGATGATCACCTTCCTGAATGCCTTCTTGTTTATGAACATTATGTTTCGAGCGCCTGCCTCTCTTGATTGATAAAGATGACAAGCTCCGATTCTTGTGCGGCGGCATCACGCACACGTGTCGCCGTTGGGATATCCTCTCCAACTTCAAGGCCGACAGAGAGAGGCTCGGACTCGCGAAGACCTCCCCTTGTGCGCGAACTCACCACTAAGGCCTCGAGGGTATCAAGCGTCTCGTCCGTGATCGCATCTGCCGCATGTGTTCCTGCAAGATCTTCGCGTAGCTGTGCTGCGCGGCGCAGCGCCGCATCATACTGGCCATTGGTGTAGAGCCGCTGAAGCTCCTCGTATTCCTCGTATGCGATGGCCTCTTGCCTATTGAGGAGCGTCCGCCGGAACCAGTTCGGGCGCCCGGCGGGGAAGACCGTGTCGAGCGGCGGCGCAGCAAAGGCAAATCGCTGCGGTCCTGCTCCTTCCATGACGCTTGTACTCAGATCAAAGATACGCTGTGCCTCGCCTGGACGGTTTTCTGCTGAAAGATACCGGAGCAGACGATTGAAATGCTCGACGGGGGTCTCTGCGCCTCTGCCAAGCAGGCGAAGAGTCCTGTCACCAAGCCGCGTTGTCGAGATGACCTGGTGCAGCGCAAGCGAGTCCTCAAGGCCGCGTGCAAGATCATGCTCACCACCAAGCCTCGCTGCACGCTGCCGATACGCAGCAAGCGCTTGCGCCATGAACGGATCAAGCGCTTCACGCGCGATAATGTCTCGGGCGCCACTGCGGGGGATAGCTCCTTTACGCGCACGGCGGATCACGGTTTCAAGCCCCTCCCTTGCGATGCCAAAGTCCATCGCTGCTGTCCCGATCCCTTCGCCGTATTCATTTGCGCTTGTCCCATAAAACTCGAAGTCGATAAACCCAATCGATCTGTCTGGCCGCACGATGACGTTTGTCGGATTTGTATCTCTATGAGCGG
>CAZRZZ010000141.1:0-2414 GCA_964604755.1 uncultured Methanosarcinales archaeon
GCGCGATATTCTAATGGCGGACCGTTCCTTCTTTGACTAGCCTGATTATATGCGGCTTAGCCCGACGCGCGTTGGCGTTTGCGAGTTTGATTTCTCGAAGCTATATCCGCGACGCGATGTCGAGGGCACAAAGGACGAGCAGGACATGTGCTACATCGCGGAGCGCTTTGTCGCAGCCGCACAGCGGGAGAAGGAAAGGGGGGGCATCGAGCCGTCATCGCACGATAATCAGCGGTATGATCTTCTTTGGAGCCCATCTCCACCCTATCGGCCCATGCTCAACGACGGTGCGCCGCTTCGGCTGTCCCATCGCGTCCCTGCATTCCTGCCGGAGAATAGGGAAACTCTTCTCGACCGCCTTAAACGCACAAGGGATTCCCTTGGTCATGTGATCATCAAGCCAATGTCTACCGAGCGTTTTGTCGATCCATTTGGCACAAGATAATTTTATAAACTTGTCGTGCTCGCCCCAAGCATATGGCTGATAGCACCATACCCTCCCTGTTTTTCCGAGCACGGCACGCGATGATTGCTATGCTTGCCGTCGTGCTTGCACTCGCGGTCACTTATGCGATAACGTTGACCCCCGATGCGACAGCACGCGTCGATATTCCTCAAGCAGCGCTTGGGAGCATTTGCTTATGGGACGAAACTTCCGGAGCATGCACGGACGAGACAGGGGAAGTTCTCTTTGGCAACGCCAATGTGTACAATCGCGTCGGGGGTGTTTCTGGCATGATCCTTATCCAGCTTGCCGGGAGGGTGTACCGAAGCACCACAATGCATGCCGTATTCCTCTATAACGTGACGACCACGGATGGTGAAAATTTTCTCACAACAGATTTGTCCGGAATACGAAATATCGAAACCTCTTCCAGGGTTTCGCTTGTCGGCTTCAAGGGAAAACTCTCCGCAGTCCTTCCGGACGGCGAAGTGTACAGCATAGGCGGGACAAGAACAGTGGATAGGAGCATCGAGGACATCCCGCCGGGTGATTTTTACATAACTTACGACAATCTGGTCATGGAAAGAGACATTATGATAGCGGGTGAATATCAGGACCTCGTAGTAACCATCAACCTTCCTGATGGATCACGGCGAACATATCATCTCACCGACATTTGGAGGACGACCTCATTCGAATGGGTTTTAGGTGATAGCACATGAAGTCCGTCGCGATGTTTGCATTGGTACTGTTGCTCTCCTCTCTTCTTGCTGGCTGCACGGGCGGGGCCCCACGAGAGGCGGTTCAAGCGGATGCCGTTCTTGAAGAAAAGGTACCGCAGCCACAACTGCAGGAAGTCCACGAAGTTGATGAAGAGAGATATAAGGACCCGCAATCACGGTTTCTTGTCCAGCTCATGAACAGGATGGTCCGTGCGACGAAGGACTGATCAGAAAGGTTGTAAATGGGTAAGGGGGACGATTCCGAAGGAGTGCCCCACCGCAACCTTTATAAACCACCCTGTAGTCCAAAGCACCCATGGCAAAGCTTCGAAAAGGCGTATCTTACCGCCGTCTTGAGCGTCCGTACACGCGCCGGTCCAAATTCAAGGGCAAGGCGTTCATCAAGGCCAGTCCGCACAGCAAGATCGTGCGGTATGACATGGGCAACCTCCAGGAGACGTTTCCCGTGCGGCTTTTTCTGCTTGCTTGCGCGGCCGTGCAGCTTCGCAATGACTGCATCGAGTCGGCACGCCAGACAAGCAACCGCCTGCTCGAGCTGAAAGTCGGCAAAACACTTTATAACATGAAGATCCGCATTTATCCGCATCACATCCTCCGGGAGAATCCGCTCGCGTCCGGCGCAGGCGCGGACCGCATGAGTACAGGCATGGCGAGGAGCTTTGGAAAGCCCATCGGCAGTGCAGCGCGCGTCCGCGAGGGGCAGACTATCCTCGAGGTCGGCGTAACACCCAAGCATATTGAGACGGCAAAGCTCGCGCTGCGCAGGGCAAGCTATAAGCTGCCTTGCCACTGCCGCATTGTCGTCGAGCACCGCAAGTAAGTTGGAAAGGATGGTTCTCCTGTTTAACAATAGGCATATAAGGCGTAAATATTTTATACATCGATTATCTACGCCTTCCCATGATTTATGTCGAAGAATTGATAGAAGAATTTTATGGTCAACTGTTTCAAAATAATGGCGTATATCTGCTTTCAAAACAAAACATGGGCGAGTAAATCCTCGCGATACTTTTCTGGCAAAATGCTCAAACCGTTCTATTGCCTTAAATGTTCCTTTGCCTAAGCGATTGGCAAACGAATCAAAGATGAAGCACTTTTCAAATAGTGGTTCAATGATATTACAGATGGCATGATGAACGACTCTATCACGAAAATTTGATTTACTAATTTTTCTTGTTTTAGGGTCTCTTAGGATGAAAGTCTCTAATGATTTGGGGCGATACGAA
>CAZRZZ010000142.1:0-2356 GCA_964604755.1 uncultured Methanosarcinales archaeon
TCCAGATCCCAACCCATGGCCTGGGCCAGCGCCAACGCGCCGATGTCGGCGCGGCGTTGCGACTCGCAATCCGACTCTGAAGGCAGACGCGGAAAGAGGAGGTGGCTGATCTCGTGCGCGATGACTCCGCGAAGCTCTTTTGCATCAAGAAGACTTAAGATACCTTCCGTCGCGGCGACCGCCGCATGTCTGGGATTCCTTCCCGTAGCGAACGCGTTTGGGCTTGCGCTTGGGATGATGTATACTCGTGGCATCGGAATGCCAGCAAGGCTTGTGACTTCTCGAACGATCTTCTTGAGCGGATGGCTGTTGTCCGTCACCTCTTTTGCGCGGTACATCGCGAGGACAATCTTGTCGGAGAAGAAATACATCGTGAAGTTGAAGAGCACGGCAAAGAGTCCGGCAATGGCAAGGCCGGAGTATCCGCCAACAAGCCGGCCGATGAATAAGAGAAGGCCGGTGAGTGTGGCGATGAGCACCGCGGTCTTGAGTTGGTTTTTGATCATATCCTGCCGACGCGGTGGGCGTTGATGTTGTATTTAAGGTTTGCTCAACTATTATTAAGACATTCCGTCCTCTTTGGCGCATGGCACACATCGATCTTATCGTCCTCTACACTTCCCATATTGAACGTCTTTGCGCATTCTACGCGTCGCTTGGTTTTCGATTTGTCGAAGAGCAGCATGGCGGAGGTCCCCGTCACTACGCCGCGTCCGCGGGGGATCTCGTGCTTGAACTGTATCCTACGCGAAAGTGTCCGTCCCGTAATCGGCTTGGCATTTCTGTTGATAATATCGAGGCGCTCCTGGCATCCGTTGACGCGGGATGCGTGCTGGGCTACGAAGTGCAGAGCAAGACCGCCCTTCTTATCGACCCGGATGGAAGAAGAATAGACGTAAAACAATTGCGGCAAAAACCCGCCTGATCATGCATGCTCTATGGACGTGAACGGCTGATAATGTCTTCCACAGCATCTTTTTGCCGGGTGGTGATTGCCGTGATCTGTGATTCGATGAGCGGCGTGATGTCCTGCTCCTCCCGGAACGGGAGTTTGACATGCACCCCAAGGAACACCATAGTGATTGTGCCGCGCATCATGACCGCAACCCGGTTCTCATCTGCACGCGTGATGACATCGGGCACAGCTTCGAAAAGATTGATATCCTGCTCGAAGCGCATCGTTGTTTCTCTTCCAGAAGGGATGCGATCCCCATAAATCCTTCCGGAGCCGATGAGCATATCATCGATCGTGATGTCATAGCTGATCCCTTCGATGTCCAACGGCAGCGCAGAAGGATTGTAGAGACGCATCTCGCCGTCGAGCGCGACGATGTCTTTGCCTTCGTCTATCTTAATCTCGGTAATGCCCATGCTTTCCATACGGACGCTCTTGAGTGCGTGGATGTAATACCCCATGATTATTCCAAGCAAGACAAGAAGCACGATGATGATAACGATCCATTTTCGTGAATCTCCTAAGAAATAATCGAGCGGCTCATCGTCCATGATGTGCTCTTTGCGACTCTCTTCTTTTGGCATCATGTTACTTCATATCACTCCCTTTGTCTGCAATGCAGTGACGATTCCCTCAACATGCGAGATGCGCGCATGCTTTTGCAGGGTCTCCCGGAAATAAGTGTCTACCTTGACACCAAGGCGCGAAAAGATCTTGGCAAGGCGGCCATAAAGCTCTTTTCCTTTCTTGTCAAAGTCGGTGAGGATGATGACCTCATCAAAGCTGCTTGCGATCTCTTCAGCAACCGCAAAAAGCGGTTTTCTCGAAAGAGTGAACACGTCCCGTACACCAATCTCCTCAAGCGCCCGCTTGTCTTTTGGGCCTTCAACGAGGATCGGAAGGTCTGTCATCCCGATGTTCTCGACCCATTCGCGAAGGATCCGTATTTCGCGGACATCAGCCACGGCATCCTGTCTTGCGGGATGCTTGTTTATAATATTTCCTCTGCGCAAGCATTATATATGTTCTCCGGCCTCCGGGCAAGGGGCAAACCATGGTCAGTCTGCACGTCACGCTCTCCTACTACAAGCGTCCCGATATCCGCGAAGCGATCGTCTGCGCAGCAAGGGACAAGGAGATAGCTATCCGTTTTGGCGACGATGGATTTGGCAAGCGTCCGGATGCCCTCTTCTATCCAAACGATGTCCTTGAGGCGGCGAAAAACAGGGCATCGAGCTTTCACGCATCAGAAGAGCTCTGGCTAAATCCGTTACAGTTGCGCACGGATATGCCTAGTGAGGAGAGGGATGGTCTGCGAAAAGGATGGGATCTCGTGCTCGACATCGATTGCCAAAGCCTCGACTACTCGCGCATCGCTGCGGACCTGCTTGTCGAGGCGCT
>CAZRZZ010000143.1:0-2148 GCA_964604755.1 uncultured Methanosarcinales archaeon
TGTTCCCGATGAGTCCATCGTTTTTGAGCAGGAACACGTCGTCTGCTCGAAGTGAAAACGAATCACAGACAGGCCGGGTACGAAAGGGCAGCGCATTTTTTTTGAACTTGGGTAGCATAATGTTGATTTCTTCAACGTTTCCGTCCTCGCGGATGATCCACGGAGCGTCAAGACCGGTGCTGCTGTACGAGATGATGCTTCCCTCACATTGAGCAAAACCAAGCGCTGTCTGTCCATATGTTATATCTGCTTCGTCCGTCGAACCTTCCGCTTTGATCTTGGCGAGAACCCGGCGTTCTAAGCTGCGCATCTCTTCGACGACGCCCATCTTCCCCCAGCCGTCCGCGATCTGCTCCTCCAGGAATGCACGATATGCATTCCCTCTTTCCTTTCGACGTCCGATCGTGTCTGCGATCACAATTCCTGGCCGAACACCTTCAGTAAAAGCGACAATATCACCATGGGATACGCTGGCCCCCGCAAGCTCATGCAAGCCCAAGCGGCGCAAGAAATAGCTGAGTTTTCGATCGTCTGCCATGGCGAGGCTGCGGCATCTTCTCATTCATAAATTTATTGAAAATGTATTATCTGTACCGGACAAAACGGATCGTCTGTCGGATACTTGTGGCAACGATGATACCGCCTGCCGCAAGCAAGAACTCGTCTGCGAAGGAGTAATCTATAATCCCTCCGATTGCCATGAACGCAGTACCAAGGAGGGCATGGCAAAAACCCTGCGCGTTATGGCGGCGCTGCGCCGCCACGATCGATTGCGCATAGGCAGATCCTATCACACCATATTTTATGCCATGATCATCGATAAACTTGATTATCTCTGGCCTGCTGTGCATCTCGATGGAGGCGTGCATCGTGCCATCATGCGGTGCCAAGAGCATCTTCCCCTCCTTTGTGATATAGCGTGAAAAACGTATCCGTGACTCATCCTCATCCACATAAAGTGTTGCCGCTTCAAGCCGCGAACAGATCGTCTGGTACAGCTTTGATGAGAATAGGATCGCTGTCGATGATTCAAAGGATGCCTCATGCGGCTCAAGCCGTCGTCCGAGCGCCTCTTCAAGCGGCTCGCGCAGGATTGCTTCAAGATTATCCATACTATCTCGAGGGAAAGCTCATACAAAAAGATTGCGCAGGGAGACAGGCTCTGTCCTAAATCTTGGGGCACTGTTGCCAAGCGGCGTGCACGGGCTCCGCGTCGAAAGCCCGGATCCTCGGAAAACACGTCAAGAACCACCTGTCAAAAACCGCAATCAGACATATTATGGGCGGTTTTTGAGCATGCTCAGAAATCGCAAAAAATCAATGGACTATTGGCGATTTCTGACACGCTAAAGCGGGTGACGTGATTGATATTGAGAAAAATAGTCGGGGTTCTTGAGCGTGCGAAGATACGCAAAAAGCAATGGACTATTGGCGATTTCTGACACATCATTTTCCTATGCAGACAGAGCGCAGCAGTGCCCCTCATTTCACTTTTAGGACAGAGCCACAGGGAGACAGGAAAGCTTATAAAAGCCAAGGGCATTTTGACAAAAAAGAGGTGAAATCGTGGCAGAGGCAGTCATAAATTATGTTGCGGTTCTTGTGGCAGCAGTCGCAGCGATAGCCGTCGGCTCGTTGTGGTATTCCCCGCTGCTCTTTGGCAGGGTATGGATGGACCTTATGGGGTTCACGAAAAAGGACATGGAGAGCGCAAAGAAAAAAGGCATGCATAAGATATATGCACTTGCGTTTCTTGGGACTCTTGTGATGAGCTATGTGCTTGCGCACCTTGTCGATTATCTTGGAGCGAGCACGCCCTCTCTTGGTGTGCAAGCCGCATTCTGGCTCTGGCTTGGCCTTGTCGCGCCCGTGCTTCTTGGCATGGTGCTCTGGGAGAATAAGTCATGGAAGCTCTATGCGATCAATGCCACGCACTGGCTCGTCTCGATTGCCGTCATGGCCTCGATCCTTTCGACGTGGTGATCCTTCCCTTCTTTTTCTTCTTGTTTTATTTTTGCATCCGCTTGTAGCGGTCAAAGAACTCCCGCACGGTGCCAGAAAGACTATCCCGTGTTCTTTGCGCATTTAATACGGCGATGACTTCTGCGTGATCCGTCGCATTCACGCCATCCTTGTCTATCTTGTTTG
>CAZRZZ010000144.1:0-2140 GCA_964604755.1 uncultured Methanosarcinales archaeon
CTTTAGCCCGGTAGTGCAGGCCGCGATGCTGCCTTTGCAAAAGCGCATACCCGATGCCAACTTTTTCCTTTCCAGCAAGAAGCGATGACGGATTTCCGACGATAACAACATTCTCGCGTCCGATATTCGTGATCCCTTCTTCACCTGCGATGCCGACGATGAGGTTCCCCTCCATCCCCGACACGCTCTTGTACGTGCACGCGTTTGCTTCAAGGTCTGCATCTCCCCGCCACCACCCGTCTTTTCCGGATGCATAGATGAGTACACCTTTCTTCTTCCAGTCATACCCGCCGGACGGCTGAAGTGATGTCTGTGCGACAAGCGCATGCTGGCCAAAAAGAATCCGCACGTCGACTTCATTGCACAGGCTCACAAGATCATTGCGTCTGATTGGCGGGTCTTGCCGGTGCACATCCCAATGAAGATGTGTTTGCAGCGCGTACAGCTGTCGGAGCATAGCGTCCAGCGTGCGTGCAGCGTCGTTGGAGAAAAGATCAATCTTTTTTGGGTTTGGAAGCTCTGGCATAACCTCTGGAAGGAAAAACCCTATTAATATCTTCGTCATCACCGAGCGGCTCTGTCCTAAATCTTGGGGCACTGCTGCCAAGCGGCGTGCACGGGCTCCGCGTCGAAAGCCCGGATCCTCGGAAACCACATCATTTTCCTATGCAGACAGAGCGCAGCAGTGCCCCTAATTTCACTTTTAGGACAGAGCCTCACCGAGCCAAATATTTATAAAGCTACGTCGCCCTCATCCCGTCCATGGTCGTCAAGATTCCGCTTGGAAAACCTGTCGCAAAGGTCCGCTACCGGGGGGATTACGACTGGGAAGCGCTCTACAAATCGATTCGCTCATGGATCGAGGACCACGGCTATGATTTCTCGGAGGAAAAATACAAGCACAAAGAGAAGGCGCTCGGCGCGGAGTTTGAGATATCCTTCTCTGGCGTGTACGATATCAACGACTATGCCGAGCAATGGCTCCGGATGTTCATCAAGGTATGGAACTACCACGAAAAAGAGGTCGTCATCAAAGGCAAGAAAAAGAAGATCGCACACGGCCGCATGATGATCGAATTCAACGGCGAGCTCTGGCTGGATTATCAGGAACGATGGGAATCGACGGCAGTCCTTCGCAAGATGCGCGACTTCTATCATCGCTTCATCATAAAAAACGAGATCGAGAATATCTGGGGTGACCGCCTTTATTACGAGGTGCTCAAGCTTCAAAGCTTTGTCAAAAGACAGCTTGGCATGGAGAGCGAATCCGACGTTTATGAGGATATGTGGTAGCATGGCAGAAAAGCACAAGCTCATCGCCAAGAAGTTCAGCTATGAAGGGTACTTCAACTACAAGGAGTTTTTCCGCATCATGGACACATGGTTCCGGGAGAAATTCTACGACAAGAAGGAGGATATCAATGAGGAATACGTGACGCCGGAAGGAAAACACCTCGAGATGGAATTTGTGCCATGGAAGAAAGTGACGGACTATTTCAACATCAAGATCAAGGTCGAGATAAGCGTCGACAATCTCAAGGAAGTTACGATCAAGAAAGGCGACAGGGCGGTAAAGACAAACTACGGCAAGATCTCGGCAAAGATCAAGGGATACCTTATCGTCGACTACGAGAATAAGTGGCAAAAGCCGCTGCAGTACTTCTACCGGTATCTCATGGATAACTATATCTATCGGCACATCACGCGGCAATACGAGAAGGAAGTCATCAGCGACGTCAATGACCTCTCGACGCGCCTCACCAATTATCTTAACATCACCCCCTACCAGGTCGAATGATATGGCAGAGCGCGAACTCCTCTTAGGCGTGGAATATGAGATCGTTAAGAATACGACTGTCACGCATCATGGCCCTTTTAAGATGAACGAGGTCCTTCGTCTCATCGATTCATGGGCAAAAGATCGCGACTATTACAAAGAGGTCACCCAGACCAAGGGTGCAGCTAAAGAGGCGGCACGAAGCCAGCATCGGTCATTTGAGCTGCATAAGCGCATATCTGCGATGTACCTCAACGTCATCATGATCGACGCGGAGTTTTCAGACATGAAAGACAAGACAATCACTGTCGACGGGATCCGCGAGCAGTTCCAGGACTGTCTCTTATACACATCTCCGAGCCC
>CAZRZZ010000145.1:0-2106 GCA_964604755.1 uncultured Methanosarcinales archaeon
TTCTGGCAAGAACCAGGAGCATTACAGGCCGCGATGAAAATGAGAATTAACAACATCATCGCCAATAGCATAATTCTTGATTTTTGCATTCTTGATAGAGAACATTCCTTTTTTTAAATTTATCGGCACAAAACCTGCACTTGGGCAGCAGTTTTTACTAAATCAAATTCATCTTAATCCATTTAAACCTCAGACAATTGCGAAGAAATCTCACGATCTTCCTCGCGGAAGGTCCGCGCAGGGGATTCAAACCCGCATCGCAATCAACGGCACTTCCATCTCTTCGGCGCTAAGCCCCCCATGCCTTCCGATCAGGGGATTGCGCTCACGTTCGGGATGGAAATCATAAGGAGCATACCAGTCATCCTTTGGGATCATGACAAGGTCCCCGATCGCATCAAGGGCTTGCTGGCATGGCTTTCCCGGGCCAAACACTCCCTTGTCGATCGCGTCGGCGCTCTCCAGGACATGGAAATGCCTCCCAAACTGCGAATCCGACAGATACTCTTTCACATTATCAAGACGGCCGTTTTTGACATGCAGATAGGTAAGGCGCGCTTCGCCGGAAGGGGGAAGGATCAGCATGGACAATAATGCCGGATGATCGTTGAAGGAGATGCTCTTGCGCGGGGATGAAGTGATGTGCCCATGGTCCGCTGTTATCAGCACAAGTGTCTCATCATTGAATTTGCGGTCCAGAAGTTCAGAAAACAGGCTGAAATCAAAATTGGCAAGTTCTGCCGTCATCTCGTCGCTTTCCTTGCCGTACGCATGCGATATCGAGTCAGTCTTGTCCCAGTACAGGTTCAGAAACGTCCTCTTTCCCTTCCTTTCCAAAAGCGTCCGTCGGGCGTGCACAAACAGGTCAGAACTGTTGATATAGCCGATCCCGCAAGCTGCCCCAGCGCGGCTCATGCGGTTAAGCGACGAATCAAGATAATCCTGACGCAGGATATTATACCCCATAACGTTCTTTTTAGCGAGCAGATCAAACACGCCCGGGTTCTGCTGAAACGATCCAGGCTCAAAATCATGCCCCAAATATCCTCCTGATGCGACGGGCTTGAAGCGAAGCATGTTCGTGAGCATACCAAGGCGCTGCACGAACTGCCAGTACCCCATGATGCCATGCTCGAGCGGACCTTTGCCTGTCCCTAACGTTGTCAATGCAGTCACGGTCGTGGAGGGCGCTGTCGTCGTGATCGGTGCCGTGCGGCGCGCGAGCCTGCCAAGGCCAAGCCTGCGCAGCTTTGATTTTTCCTTGAGCGTCCTATATCCAAGGCCATCCACAGTCAGAAGCACAATCTGCTTTGCCCCGACAAAGGGCTTCAGGTCAAGAATCGAGGCATGAAGCGGCCCATGCGGTGATGGTGCTCCAAAATGCTTCAGGACCGAGCCTATAATATTGACAGAGCCGAATCCATCGGATCCTGGAAGCACGCATCCGGCAAGCGTCATTTTTTTGACTGCACATCGACTGGTTCATTGGGCAGGATGCTGACAGGGCGGCGTCCGGCAAAGCCACCATCAACCTCGTGCCAGTGTTCGATGCTCTCCTCTCCGTGCTGCCAGCAAAGCAGGATCTCGCGGCCCTCAAAGATCGAATAAAAGTCGATGACACCATCATCAAGGTCCTTGATGTCGCAGCCAAGAGATTGCAGAAACTCAAGCTCGCAGAAGAACTCGTAGGAGAGCTTGTGGTGTTGTTTGTTGAGTTTGATGTTGTGCTCCATAATATTCGATCCGCATGTTTCACAGCGGACCTCAAGCTCATCGAGCACTTCAAGCTGGTCGCGCAGCTCATGGATGCGTGTGATGCACTTCTGCAAGTCGGGAACAAGTGCATTGGCCTGGCCTGGCGTGTAATACTTGCGCGTCCCGTGAGCTTTGTCACATTCTTTCATATAAGATCACCTTTGAGAATGTCGAATCCGCTGCAGGGTGGGTAGTCACCTCTCCGGAAGCTGGAAGATAAGAAGGTATAAAAAGTTAATCCTTCACTGCTGAATGGCATCGCCAGATGGCATCGCAAGGTCATCATCAAGGGGAATCTCGATGACCTTGCCCGTCTTGGCGACATTCACTATTCTGGATTTGCCGATCATC
>CAZRZZ010000146.1:0-1946 GCA_964604755.1 uncultured Methanosarcinales archaeon
ATCGGGCACAGGCATCCGCTGACGATTGTCCGGAAGGAGATCGAGGATATCTTCGCGTGCAGCGCGCTGGGTGCCGCTTCCTTCCGGGGCTTTTGCGCCCTTTGCCTTTTTGTCTTCCTCACCGGCGTCCTCGGTGTCTCTTGCGTCCTTTGGAAGGATGAGCAGATCCGTGGTGATCTCGTATGGCGTCTTGAGATTGTCTTTTTGTATCCTGACTTTGTAGTTTGCCGATGTGCCCGGCGCATCGATGGTGTTGGCAAGCGTGATGAAGCGGTGCTCGCCGGCGTCCATCGTGATAACCTGTCGGTTCGATTCGCGGTCGCCGGAGTACGAGACGGACCCCTTATACGCATAGCTCCATATGGTGAACACATGGGGCTCGTCATCAGTGAAGATCGAGAGGGCCGTGATGAACGGGACGGACTGGTTCGCGACAAGGGTTGCATTGACAAGATCAAAAACAAGATTTCGCCCCTCCTCCCTTTGCTCAGTTTTGCGCTCCTCTCGACGCGGCGCATCATCGTCGTCATCGGGTGCATCCTTCGCATCATTGTTTGTGACGATGACAGCCATCTGTGCCTGCTTTCGGGAATTAAGGCATCGCGCATCGAGCGACGCCTTGATAAGAAGCGCATCGACTGGCATGTCTGTCTTTGGAGTGTAGGTTTTCATTGCCCGGTTCGTCGTTGTGAGGTAGGATTTGCGCACATCTCCAAAAGGGTCCTCGATGCCGTACGTGATGCGAAACTCATCGATGTTCTTCGAGAAGTTGAATCCAAAGGAGATCCGGTCGCCTGAAGAGACGATGCCCTGTTCTGTCGTGATAGAAAATGTGGTAGGGCATGTCTCATCGACGGCCGCATCCCGCTCGTCGTCGGTTCGGTTCGTCACATCCTCAGAGGCGTCCGTCTCATTTGTGGCATTCATCATGATGGTATCACCCGCGGCCTGATCATCCCATCCCGGCGTTCCTCCCGGGGTCCCTTGCGCCCAGAATCCATTGACAAGAACGATGGGGATCCCCTCTCCTCCGATGCTGCTATCATAGCTTGCGTTCGCGATGATCGCGCCGCTCTGGTCGAAAAGAATGACCTCATCCCCGGTATTGCCAAGGCCGTTTCCGATGCGGACACCGGCAGAATAGACGCTCGCATCGTCTGAGATTAGAGAGGTATTGAAGCTGTCATCGACGATGACGGCGAGCGTCCCATCCGTTATACGGATGGGAAAAAGCGTGTCATTGCTTGCCGCATCGGCAAGGATGAAGCCTGTCATGTTTATTGGCCGGTCCATGCGCAACTCGATGAACTCATGGCCCCTGTCCTCCCCTGCAGGATCGAAATGGATTTCAACAAAGGAGATAGACCACACAGGCACGGCAAGAAGGGCAAGAAAGACCATGCAGAGGATACGACAGCGCATGCGGGCGCGAAAGCCCTTTCATGCTCATATGTGTTGAGGGAAGAAAGGTGAAAGATATGCAGCAATGCCAAGAGAGATTACTACCTTGTCGAAGAGTGTACAGAAAATGATGTATATCTCGAAATTTATCCGTGCAAGGAAGAATGAATATTGCCCGTTCTTGGGAGAGAGCCACATCTCAAGAAGTTTACTACTCAAGAGTGCTCCAAAAATATTTAATATGAAGAAATCAAGAATCCACTTAAAGGGGGGTGAACATGGGAGTATTTGATTTTATGAGGAGAAAGAGGCCTCGGCGGGAGCTTTCTATTCCATCGGCACCCCCAATGGAGGACACGATGGAAGGGACTCTCTCGTTTGAGGATGCGCTCCCGCCGCCAAGCAGCTTTGATGAGGATATCCCACCTCCGCGGGCCGTCGATGAGATAGAAGTCCCCAAAACCAAGCCCCGACCATCGGAGATGCTCGAGTTCCCGCAAATCCCAAAGAAAGAACCAGAGCCTCCTTTGGTGGAGGAGCAAGAG
>CAZRZZ010000147.1:0-1940 GCA_964604755.1 uncultured Methanosarcinales archaeon
TGGCGGCATGTGTACAATCTCCCCATTCTCCAGTTCTGCCTTGCCCTCCACTTTGGAAAGATCTTCTATCGTGGCGCGTGTTTTGATGCTCACGGTGGTCTCCTTCTCTTGGGGGACTATTATACTGCTTCTACTCCTCCGGTACGATATGCGCATCTGGATCGTCATACTCCTCCATCGGCACACAGGGCCGTACCGACGCAACCTCGACATAGGCGTTCAACAGGTCTTTGATTGTGTGGTGTTCTTCTGGGGTCAGATGGCAGCCTAAAAGTGATGACGGGACTTCCCGGACTCGCTCCTGGCGCAACACGGCTTCACGATTCCTTGAGGATCTCAAGAATCGCCTCAGGCAACCACTGCTGGATGTCGTCAGGAAAGTATTGCGGCGCAAAGGGCCCTGTCAGTAGCTGGGTGGTCCGCGTCAAATACTCTTCGCCGCGGGGTTCTGTATAGACTTCAATCTGCTTCTGCACCAGGTTGACAATCCACAGTTCTGGGATACTGTGCGCCGCATACAGTGGGAGTTTAATGGTCCGATCTTTGAAGAGAGTGCTGTCTGAGACCTCGACTAAGGCGATTTCCGGGAAAGAATGTACCTCTTCAGGATGGTGATGCTGGGTCGATCAAAATGTCGTACTTGGGCAATGCGGGATCGCGTTTCAATCGGGCTTCAACCGCCTGCATCGCCGCCTTGCCGAGCGAGATGCCCTTGTCGTACACTTTACGGCTCAGCTCGACGATGGGATGAACCCCCTTCCATGTCATCTGCTTGGCCCACCCCAGCATCGTCTCGACATCGATCAGCTGTGCTCCATTCCACTTCAACTCCAAGAGACCCCAACAGCGTTCGATGGGATTATATTTACTGTGATACGGGGGATAATACAGCAGCTGAATCGGCTTGTTGATGATGTCAGCGAACTGCACCATGCGAGAGAGAAATTGCGTCCGCCGGCCACTACTCTCCGGACCGTTGTCCATTTTGATCTGGATGAAACTCGTGTCTGCCTGCTCTTGCTCATCCATCGCGTTCCACTTCGCTTCGATCGTATCAACGATGAAGTCACTCGTTTTATACGAGCTGCCAAAGGTGATGTGGAGCTCGCCGCTCTCTTCATCCACAATCCCGCAAGGCACATACTTCTCCTTGCAACCCATATCGTGATCACTGGCTCGGTTGTCACCTCGGGTGCGCCCCCCACGGGAAAACTCCCCGATCTTCACGGTCGCTTTACAAGCGATACTCCAGCGTTTGACGCCTTCCGAGGACACCGCTTGGTCATCTTTTTTTTCACGTTGTCAAAAATGGCGTCGGTCTCTTTGATCTTCTTTTGGGGTTTCGCCTTGACCACCTTGCGTCACCGAAAACCCATGCGATTGAGGGCCTCAGCCATGGTCGTAGGCGAGGGCAATTGGTCCGCGCTATAACCCTGCTCTCTCAGGGCGTTCAGGGCGGCTTGAGCCGTTAGGCGCGTGTAGGTTAAACTCGTGCGAAACGTCGGGTCCTGTTGCGCATGCGCCTCGGCGAGCTGACGCAGCGCTTGAGCCGCCTGCGGATGCTGCTCTTCCCAACGTTTGCGTCCACTGCACGCCGATTGAGCCCCCAGACAGATGATCCCGGTGCGTCTCTCGGCCAGGCCAAGCGCCACGGTCTGGCGCCCCCAACCCAAGACGGCTTCAGCCACCAGGGGGTTGCCGGCACAATATTTCATCGTCATCTCGGCCTCAAAGGCGCGCCGTTTGGGGCCGGTCATTTTCGATGCTGCGAGGCGTAGATCGGCGATTTGCGATGGACTGAGCGACGGACGACCTTGCAACGGGGGGTGTGGCATGTACATGAGAGGACCTCGCCAAGAGAGTCGGAGTTCACATTCCTGCAGGATCATCTGAACGTGCCCACTCTAACATAGTAAGATCTTTTCTGGAAATCGCCTAAG
>CAZRZZ010000148.1:0-1847 GCA_964604755.1 uncultured Methanosarcinales archaeon
TGGGGTTGTTGGTAGCGCCAGTCAGGGTGATGTTCTGGGTGTTTGCTGCAATCACGCTTGTTGCCGCGATCGCAACAGACATCCTTGACGGCTTCATCGCGCGCAAGCGCGATGAAGTGACACCTGTTGGGGTCGTCCTCGATGCGGCGGCAGACAAGATTTTTTTTGCGTTTGCGATCTTTGCAGTGTACTTCGCGTTCGATCTGCCATGGTATGTGCTCTTTGTGCTCACGCGAGACGTGCTCGTCGGGCTTGGAAGCCTTGCCCTTCTTGGTATGTCAAATCCAGAGAAACGCGTCGACTTGAGCGCGGACTGGTCAGGAAAGAGCGTGACGGCCCTGCAGGTTATCACCATCAGCGCGATCTTCACCACCAAGGTAATCACTCCGATAAGTCAGAGCCTCATCCAGATCTTCGTCTTCCTGACTGCAATCGTTGGGCTTCTGTGCAGCATCCATTACTTATTGCGGGCAAAACAAAGGGGTTACATTTAAATAGAACTCTCGAATCCAGCCCATCTGTGCCTCCATAGTATAGCCTGGATAGTATATGGGCTTGCGGAGCCTAGGACCTGGGTTCGAATCCCAGTGGAGGCGCCATTTTCATTTCGCGACCAAGCGCAGAATGCGCGCATGGCGCGTGGGGTGCGCGGAGGGGCAACGCCCCCGCGTGGGGATCCACCGAGGCGCCATTTTCGTTTTCAACCCTACCATACTGCCCGGATAGTATAGCTTGGATAGCATGTGGGCCTCCGGAGCCCAAGACCCGGGTTCGAATCCCGGTCCGGGCGCTTTTTTTGTCTGCGGCTAAGCACCGAAAGGTGCGCACGCCGCGCGGGGTGTGTCGAGGGGTGAAACCCCGACGTGGGGATCCCGGTCCGGGCGCTTTTTTTGCTACTTATGCGCATCTGGAATCCAGTTTTCTTCTGGTCGCGTTCGCTTCTGCATCATCGGCAAAGCATAGCTTCCATTGCGGCACGATGGAGCCAGCAAGAGGACAGTCGAAGGTGTAATAATAAATGCTGTTATAGTGCGCAACGTATGGGCAATCTGGTGATGGAGTAGATGCTGTTTCCTCCTCCGTCCCTTCTTTCCAATGCTCCACACCTTTGCTGACAGAGATATTATACTTCTTTCCATCGCTTGTAACGACGATGCTGCCGTCGTAATCCGTACGGTAGACACGCAGACCATGGCCGGCATAGCGCTTGACGACTTCCGGATCGGCTTGCTCAATATTCAAAGACCTGTTCACCGAAAGGAGACCGACTTGCGCCGAAAGATTGTAGAACAGCAGGCGCGTCGCGCTCTTCTGCTCCGCGTGCACGCCGATGCTATAGATAGTCACGGCATAATCGAGTGACTGGTTGTCAAAGAAAATGCGTTCACAGCCCTTTCCGCAATCGCTCATGAACAGGAAGGACAAATCGCCGTGGACAAGACGCAAAGCGATGACATGGCTTTTCATCTCGGAGAGAAGCCCCTTATCGTAGGGCACATGCAGCCCGACATCGATGTTTTGATCGAGTGTGAAGTTCGTATCGTGGAAGAGACGCTCGATAGGAATTTCTTCCTCTTCTGCAATTTCTTTTATTTTTTTGTATGCGATATCGTCGACGGCCAGGTCATTTTGGATGACGCGCTTGATGTCAAACTCGCGGAGGATGTAGGGGCATGCCCCAATCCGCTCGCGCTCAAGATTTGATAGTATGAGGACATCAATTGCTGTAATGCCCTGCCGCTGCAGATAAGCTGCTGTTTTTTTTCGGATCTCCTCAGGTCCGCAGTCAATGAGCATCGTCTTGTCGGATTCGACAAGGATGCTCTCCCCATCGCCGACATCAAGCA
>CAZRZZ010000149.1:0-1794 GCA_964604755.1 uncultured Methanosarcinales archaeon
TCGACCCTGCTCATGATCACCGCGTTCTGGCTCGTCACCCTCCTCAGTAGTTATCTGGCGGAGTCGCTGCGTCGGACAGGTCAGGTGCTGAAAGAGCAAACCGCCCACCTGATCGGGTTACGCGCCTTTCACGAGAACGTCGTCAACAGCATGAACAGCGGCCTGCTCATGACGGATATGGCTGGGCGTGTGATCTCCTTCAACAGTGCTGCAGAGCGGATCTTGCTGCTCACACCAACAGAACTGCGGGGTCGATCGGCACGCGAGGTCTTTTCCTTTCTCGATATCGATGCCCTCGTGCACAGTGCAGAGACCTTGGACCAGGGGTTCAATCGGGGAGAGGGCTTGTTTGAGCGCCGGGATGGACAGAAGATCACCCTCGGCGTCTCCTATTCTCCCTTGCGCGATGAGCGGGGGACTGTGCACGGCCTCATTTTTAATTTTCAGGATATCACCGCCGTGCGCGCCATGGAGGCCGAAATCAAGCGGGCGGAGCAACTGGCGGCAGTCGGACGCCTCTCGGCCGCCATTGCGCATGAAATTCGCAACCCGCTGGCCTCGATTAGTGGCTCGATCCAGCTCTTGCGCTCGGAACTCGTCATTGATGAGGCCGAGCAACGCCTCATGGACATCGTCGTGCACGAGATCGAGCGCTTGAACGCGGTCATCACCGACTTTCTCGCCTATGCGCGGCCGCGACCGCTGGACATGGCCGAGGTCGATGTCCATAAGCTCATCACGGGGACCCTGGCCCTCTTGGGCCATGGTTTGCCTAAGGGGAGCCCGCTGACCATCAACACCCGCTTCTCGGCCGATGTGCCCCCGGTGATGGTTGATCCACAAGGGTTACGGGAGGTGATCTGGAACCTCTGCTTGAACGCGGTGGAAGCCATGGATCATCGGGGAACATTGATGGTTCGCACGGCGGTGCAGCGCCTGCCACCACGCGTGTTACGTGCGGATGCTGAGCCTTTGACGGCATCGCATGAGCTCATCATCGAGGTGACGGACACCGGGCCGGGGATTCCTCCCGAGATGAAGGAAAAGATCTTCGAGCCGTTTTACAGTACCAAGAAAGGGGGAACGGGCTTGGGCCTGGCCACCGTTGAGCGCCTCATCTCCAAGCATAATGGCAGGATCGAGGTCGAAAGCGAACCGAGACGCGGCACCACCATGCGCATTCATCTGCCGCTGCGGCATGCTGGCCTATCAGACGCCGGTCAGGAATGATCGTTGCTAAAGTTCACACGCCATGCTAAAAATAAGATGCGAAGAGATAGAGTAACCGCAGCTGAGGTTGAAATCTCTGTCTTCAATCCTGACTTCTCAAGAGATCAGCTATGCTATGATGGAATGGAATCCTGGAAGAAGTTTGGACAACGATTCATCAAGGTGATCCATAAAAAAGAAGGACAAGATGAGATCATCATCACAGTTATTGTCAAGAAGAAACCTGCTCTTTGGACGATGAAATAGGAAGGAGCACTGTAGATGCTAATAACTTATGACCCAGAAGCTGACGCGTTATATATCGAATTGAGGCACAAGAAGGCTGACGATAATCTGGATATCGAGGCAGGGGTCTCAGCCGATCTAGATAAAGATGGGCATATTATAGGTTTCGAAATTCTTGATGCCAGTAAGAGGTTGAAACCCGAGGAACTTCATAGGATAAATGGGGAAAGTTGGGATGGGGGGAGACGAAGAAGGCGCCTCTGAGTGCGCATGACTGCCACATGTCCTCCATACTGGCAGCAAATTGCCGCCCTCGCCGGTCGCATCGCCGGCGGAGAG
>CAZRZZ010000150.1:0-1721 GCA_964604755.1 uncultured Methanosarcinales archaeon
ACCAATGAAAAATTTGCTGCCCTTGGCGCGTTGCTGCTCCAGCCGCGCTCCCAGGAGCCGCAAGGTCTCCGCCATCCGGGCAGGCGCGGCTTCGGCGGCTACTGGGCTGTAGCCGTACTTGTTGCCCAAGTACGTCGCACGGTTGCGGCTCGCTTCATCGCTCTTAGGGTTGGTGAGAACCGAGTGCACGATCATCAGACGCTTGGACCAGCCGAAGCCGTTCTCGCCGCAGAGCTCATTGCCATAACCGAACATGAGCACCCGATCTTCGATATTCGCGGGAATAAGAGGAGGGTTTGGTTGCAAGCGTTCGGCGAGATAGAGTTGCTCGATCCAGGTCGAGCGCGGCCGCTCGTCGTTCCAAATCGCGACCGGGGCGCTTGTCTGTGCGGTCCATTCTCGGAGTTCACGGTCTGACCCATCCTTCCCTGCGGCGGTGACAGGGATGTACGGGATCTTTTTCACGTAAAAGATTCCTTTACACGCCTCTCGCCAGGGACCAGGCACGGCATACGCGCCAAGGATAAGCCTCAGGCCGGACATCCGTTTCGCTTGCTCAAGGCTGACATATTCTAGCTTAATGCTGTTCAGGCCAATCTCTTCTGCCATCGTTCTTCCTCCTGTGGCTACTACGCAAACGCATCCGTCTGGTGTCCTGCTTACGGAGGGCTGGGTTTGCGAAATTTCAGCGTCATGCGATCACTCTCGCCGATAGCCAGATACTTGTCGCGGTCGGTCTCCCCCAGTTGCAACGTCGGCGGTAAGGTCCACACCCCCTTCGGATAGTCCTTCGTGTCCTTTGGGTTGGCGTTGATTTCAGACCGCGCGACCAGCTGAAAGCCAGCCGCTTCGGCAAGTTTGATCACATACTCTTCCGTCACATACCCAGAGGCGGCTTTCGGGTCTTGCGGCACCGCTGGATTGCCACGATGCTCGACCACGCCAAGAATCCCTGCTGGCTTGAGAGCGCCATACATGGCTTTGAATACCTCTTCGGCGTACCCTCTGTTCATCCAGTTATGCACGTTGCGGAAGGTGAGCACCATATCGGCAGATCCTGCTGGGGCAATGTCCATTTTCGCAGGGGGGATCAATTCGGTCACCATGACTTTCCCGTACACATCAGGATTGGCAGCAAGTTTTTCTCTGAAGGGTTGGGCTCTCTCAAAGACCGCAGCGTAATACGTCCCGCGTTCCTTGAGAAACGGCGCGAGGATATCAGTGTACCAGCCCCTGCCTGGCCAGATTTCCACCACGGCCATCTGCGGTTGAATCCCAAACCATGTCAAGGTCTCCACCGGATGGCGGTATTGATCCCGGATTTTATCCCCTTCGGCTCGGTGGGAAGCCGCAAGGACGGCCTTTAAGGTGGCTGCCGTTGCCTCATCCGTTGCACCCTGTTCGGCCTGCGAACCAGGAGAGAAGAAGGACAGCATCCATACTGTGGCAAAGACGCCGAATAATCCCCATCCCCATTGGTTCTTCATACCCAGTGACTCCCTGAGTGTTTCGTTGCGACCCAGGGCGGCCACATGTGGCGATGACTTGCAGCGCAGCCGACCCGAACGACACGGTCGTGATAATACTTGCCCGTGAAAGTCGTCTCTTTCTGAGTCCACAACGAGCGAACGATCTGCACTGCTTCCTCCAACCGTGAAAGGCACTATCCTACCTGTCTCTTATACACATCTGACGCTGCCGACGATCTTACGCGTGTAGAT
>CAZRZZ010000151.1:0-1697 GCA_964604755.1 uncultured Methanosarcinales archaeon
GTCCTCGATGAGGATAAAGTGGCCGATGATTCTTCCCGTCATGTCCTCGCGCGCAACAAAGGACATCTCGTCTTCAAGCGCTCCAAAATCGAATCGGCCATCTGGCCATGATGGTATGAGGTGATACCTGTCGTGCAAACAATGGTACACAAACCGCTTGATATCTTCCTGTGCGGGAGACTCGGTGGTGAAGACGCTTGAACAGGGAACAAGCGGCTTTCTCGCGACGACAAGAAAATTTTGACCCTCGTAGGTATGTCCACTGTACAGGATCTTGTCGAAGCCGACAAAATCAAGCAGGATGCGTTCGATTTCGTCATTCTCGAACGTCACAAACCGTTTCTCCGACGTGCCCTTCCTTCCCATGAATCGCTCGTTCACCTGCTTGACCGTGTTTATATGGGAGGCAAGTTCGTCGGTCATGATCCCTTTTTCCTCAAATTCAGTGATCGTCTTTTGGATCATCATGTCCAAGTCCGGGTTATGGCGCGCAGAGATGAGGACAAACACCCCTCCGGGGCGCAGAAGGGAATGGACGGTGTCCAAAAAATCGTATGGCTGCTGGAGATTGAAAAGCACGTTGCTTGATACGACGGCATCGACGGATTCAGGACGCACAAAGGAGGGATTGATCGTGGTGACATCGGATTGGACGAACAGAGCACGCGAAAGATTGACCGAAGAGACGATCTCGTGCTGTGCGATGTCGAGCATGTGTGGGTTCGTATCGATGCCGATGGCAAAGCGTGCGGGATCTTCAAGGAGCTTTGCGATGAGATATCCCACACCACAGCCCATGTCCACGACGAAATCATGACCATCGAGATGGGTAAGGATGTCCTGCATCATGCGCTCATAAAATGATGTGCGGATGATGACTTTCTCGTACGCGCGTGCGATGTCGCTCCAGACCTTCTGCTGGGTGTGGTCATCCATTTTTGATCTCCAGCACATTGATGATGCCGTCGTTTTTGCGGTCCCATAAGTCGATGCGGCGGGCATGGGGCATCGTGATGAGGGGGATATCACGAAGATGGGAGAATGCAGCCGGATTTGATTCGCGCCTGCGAAGAAGGATAATCCTGAGCACCTCGACGCTCACCGGCCCTGCGCTGAGCATCGCGGCGGACGCGTTTGTCGAGATATAAGGAGGATTCTGCTGCATCGTGTGAAAGTAATCTGGCGAGACATAATCAAGGTCATGCCCGATGAGGCGCTTGATTGGGATCGCATGTCCTGCAATTTTTTTCGCATCATCAGGAAAGCCAAAAACCTCCTCTGCATGCACGCCCTCCGGATCAAAGCACATGATGAGCGCGCCAAGGCCACCAATCGGGCTTGAGAGCACATAAACCCCCCGGTTTCGCGCTTCGACATAAAGACGCTTTTTCTCTTCCGGCGAATTATAGTCTATCGCGTCAATGACGACATCCGCGGCGTCAAGAAAATCGCTGATCGTCTTTTTCGTGATCCCTTCCGGGTAGGTAGTGATCCGAAGGTGGGGGTTGATGTCCAGGAGAATTTGCTCGAGAACATCGACCTTTCTCTTCCCAATCGTGTGCATGCCCGCGCCGTACTGGCGGTTGATATTATGCACTTCGAAGATGTCCGGATCAGCAATCTTGAGATGACCGATGCCGTTTCTTGCGAGAGTGACAGCCAAGGCACCTCCGGGTCCGCCAACGCCGGCGATAGCG
>CAZRZZ010000152.1:0-1685 GCA_964604755.1 uncultured Methanosarcinales archaeon
TTGCACCGTCAAATGCGCAAAGAACCTTAGCGGCACCCTAAGGATATGTCGAGCGATACATTTAAATACCAAGATTCGATAAATATCCACTAAAAAGAGGTCGGGTATGGTCAGTTTTGTGCAATGGAAAGAGGACGCTGTCACCTTTCGAAAGATTTTTTTTGCGGTGGTCATACTCATCGCGCTTGTCGGCATCGCCGCATGGCTGATCTTTTCGCAGACCGGAAACTGGGGGTCTGCACTCATCGGTGCGATGGAGCTTGTCTTTCACACCGAGTTTCCGACAGACAATCCATATGTTGCCTGGCTCTTTGTGATCAGCGTGCTTGGCGCAGTCATGAGCATCTACATCCTCATCGTCATCATCGACATCTTCTTTATGGGGCGATTCACAAAATCAATGGAAGAGGCACGAAACATGAAAAAGATGCAAAAGCTTGAGAACCATTACATCATCCTCGGCGGTGGAAGCCTTGGCATGGCAGTCGCAAGGGCGCTTAAGGAAAAAGGGAAGAGACTCATCGTCATCGAAGCGGACAATGAGAAGGTAAACGAACTCAACCATCAGGGCATCCTCGCTCTTGAAGGGGACTGCTTTGAGCGCGAATACCTCCATGCAGCGGGGATTCTTAAGGCATATATGGTCATCGCCTGCCTCAATGACGACGGTGATAATCTCCTTGTGACCATGCTTTCCAAGGAGATGAATCCCGCGGTGAAAGTTGTCGCTGAAGCGACGATGGACAAGTTTGCGCAGCAGCTCAAGAAGGTAGGCGCGGACCGCGTGATTGTGCCGCACAAGATCGGCGGCGCATACATCGCCGAGATTGCAAGCAGCACGTGATCTGCGTGATCTTTTTCTTCGATTAACTTTATATAAGAGCAGCGGTGGAGGCTCTCTCATGGATTATCAGAAAAAAGCGCTTGAGGCGCACAAGAGGTTTCGGGGCAAGTTCGAGATTAAGAGCAAGATGCCATTGGAATCGACAGAAGATCTTTCTATCGCGTACACGCCGGGCGTCGCGGCGCCATGCCTTAAGATCGCAGAACATGAAGGAGATGTGTACACCTATACGTCAAAAGGGAACATGGTAGCCGTCGTCACGGACGGCTCGGCAGTTCTTGGCCTTGGGGATATCGGGCCAAAGGCGGCGCTTCCCGTCATGGAAGGAAAGGCGGTTCTCTTCAAGCGCTTTGGCGGAGTCGATGCCGTGCCGATCTGTCTTGACACGCAGAATGTCGGTGAGATTGTTTCGACCGTCGTCCGCATCAGCCCCGGCTTTGGCGGCATCAACATTGAAGATATCAGCGCACCGCGATGCTTTGAGATCGAGGAGAAGCTTCAAGCGCAACTTGACATCCCGGTGTTTCACGACGACCAGCACGGCACCGCGATCGTCGTGCTTGCCGGCCTCATGAATGCGCTTAAGATAGTCGGAAAGTCGTTTGCCAAGATCAAGGTCGTCATCAGCGGCGCAGGCGCAGCGGGCATTGCGATTGCGCGGATGCTCCGCCACGCCGGTGTGCGTACGATAATCATGCTTGATAGCAAGGGCGTCATCTACAAAGGGCGCAAGGAGCACATGAACATTTATAAGGAAGAGTTTGCGGCCAGGACGAGCGAGCGCACGCTTGCGGATGCCATGCATATGGCAGATGTCTTTATTGGTGTCAGCACAAAGGGC
>CAZRZZ010000153.1:0-1627 GCA_964604755.1 uncultured Methanosarcinales archaeon
GCGCCTGCGCACGATGCCCGACCAGGTCGTGCAGATCATCGAGTCAAGCGAGGAGGCAGGCGAATTCTGGAATGTCCAGGTCCCGTTGCAACCTTCGCCTGCGCGCGTTGACAAGACGACCGCGGGTATCTTCACGCACACCGTCTGGTACGAACTCAACCTCATCCCGCGCGCGGGCAGCATCATCCCCGCAAGCGTGTACACCGACGCGACGCTCTGCGAGGGGGATGATGTCACAAATTACATGGACTCGGCATATGTGATCAGTCCCGACCCGGACGGCAGAACCCACTATCTTAAGATCCGCCTCAATCGCGTCGAGTTCGAGAAGGACGAGCTTGAATTCAAGTGCCAGCTTGAGATCATCACAATCAAGGACGGCCGCGTCACGGCGCCGCAATACCTCAACATCACGATGCCCGTGCACCTGTTCGCTGAAAAGGACGTCAGCGAGCGCCTGCAGGAGCACATCAAAAGCGAGATCGACGGATTTATCGGTGATACGGAATTCATCCGGTACCTCAACATTATCGTCAGGATTCTGCAGGGCCTGTGCGGCATCGTCGCGGTCATCCAGGGCATCGCAGATGTCATCACCACAGTCACGACGCTTGCCATTCCTTGTTATGGCAACCCGTTTTGCCGCACCGTGTACGACCTTTTCCATTCGCTTGATCAAGTATTCGCTGAAATCACCAGGAGTACTGCGTGGGAGTTCATCAAGGATGACTTCTGCGGCTACATCACATGCCGCAAAACATTATGGGGGTTTGGCGAAGGGGGAGCCTCCTGGGCAAGCAAAGTGAACGATCGCTTCAGCAACCTGCTCAGCGGCGCAGGTGAAGTTAATGGCGTTCCCGTTTTTAGTGGCGGGACGGAGCAGCAGCGTGCGGAACGGCGTGCCGGGCGATCGCTTCTCGGCGGCGGACAACTCATCCCCAACCCGCAGGACAGCCTTATCCTCTCGATCACAACGGGCTGCATCCCCGGCATCGTCACGAATGTGCAGAAGCTGCGCAACCTGCGGTGCAAGTATGTCAGCTGCCTCATGAACGATGTCCCTGCCGGCATGCCGGTCGCATCCTGCTCTGCCACCTACTCGTACAGCATGTGCGTCTGGGTCTGGGGAGAGGTCTTCAATATCATACCGGGTGCAAAGTTCATTGAACAATTCCAGCAGCAGATCTTCGACTCGATATCAAGCTGGTCGGGCATCATCGGTACCGTCGTCGGCCTTGTCTGCACCATTTTCACAAGCAATGCACCAATTGACACGCTCTGCCGCGTCGCGACAATGCCCTCACGCGTCGTCGAGATCTATCAGGACGCCGAGGCGATGTTCGACACATCGTACTGGGGCTTTGGCGAGGCAGACCTGTGCACCGCCGTCCTTGACCAATGGAAGGAGGAGAACGCGCAAGCAGAGGATGAGGGCGATGACGAAGAGTCCGACGAGAACCGTCCGACACAATCACCGTCTGGCCCGACGGAGGGCGGCGAAGAAGGGGGTGATGAGGCATGAAGAAGCTTGCCGTCATGATCATCACGATCGCGCTTATGCTTTCGCTCGTTCCGGCTGTATTTGCCGTGCAACAATGCTGGCGATGGTCTGCATCTTCAAGCAGGT